>CAZMMM010000178.1:0-5034 GCA_964567385.1 uncultured Comamonas sp. | reverse complement strand
TTACTACCGCCCCATTAACGAGTGGATTGCCGGTTACGGCGTGATGAGCGCGACCACCAAGCCTACCTACCAAGCCCACCGCCAAGCCCTAAAACGGCATGGATTCTGCATTCATACCACTTTGATTTCTCACCTATTTTTTCTCTTTAAGAGCTAGAGAGCTTTTTTTATGAACACCGCCAACACCATCCCCAGCGCTGAAGAAATCATCCAACGTGCCCACGACATGATTCCCATGCTGCGCGCCCGTGCCGAAGCCTGTGAAAAGCAGCGCATGGTTCCCGAAGAAACCATTGCCGCCTTCAAGGAAGCCGGCTTTTTCCGCATCCTGCAACCCAAGCGCTGGGGGGGCTACGAAATGCACCCCAACGTCCTGAACAAAGTGCTGATGGAGCTGGCGCGCGGCTGCCCCTCCAGCGCCTGGAACGTGATGGTGCTGGGCGTACACCCCTTTGAAGTCGGCCTGCTGCCCCCGCAAGTGGGCGATGAGCTGTGGGGCGAGGACGAGAGCCGCCTGGTGTCCTCCTCCTACGCGCCATTTGGCACGGTCTCCAAAGTGGAGGGCGGCTACCGCCTGAATGGCGAATGGCTAACCTCCAGCGGCTGTGACCACGCCGCAGGCGGCGCATTTGTTGGTGGCCGCGTGGAAGAAAACGGCGAGGTGGTCTTCCGCTCCTTCTGGATTCAGCGCAGCGATTTTGAAATTGTCGATGACTGGTACGTCGTCGGCCTGGCGGGCACGGGTTCCAAGAAGCTCATCATCAAAGATGTTTTCGTGCCCAGCTACCGCTGCCATGTGATTGGCGCTTACGACGAGCAATCGCACGGCGGGGTCGAAAACCTGTACAAGATGCCCTTCTTCTATGTGTTCTACGCCGCCGTCTCCTCGGTGATTGTGGGCATGGCACGCGGCATGGCCGACCTCTACATCGAGCACATGGTTCCGCGCCAGAACATCAACCAGGCCGTGGGCGCGGCCGTCAACGACCCCTTCATCAAGGGCAAGCTGGGCGAAGCCTTCGCCAAAATCACCGGCGCAGCCGCGCGGGTGCTGCACAACACCGATGAAGCCTGGGGCTATGCCAGCCAGGGCCAACTGGTTCCGCTGGAGGCGCGTATCCGCCACTTCTCGACCAACCAGTTCACCGGCGGCGAATGCTTTGAAGCGGCGCACATGATTTTCAAGAAAACCTCCACCCGTGGCGTGTGGCTGAACAACCCCATGCAGCGCCAGTTGCGCGACATTTTGGTGGGCGCAAACCACATCACGCAAAACCAGGACAACATTGGCGACCTGCTGGGCGGCCACCTGCTGGGCAACCCCCTGCCGCAGCCCAACCCCTTCGGGGCCAAGCCTGCCACCAGCAGCAGCCAATACCAGTAAGGGCAGGGTGACGCGGTATGAACCAAGAAGTCAATCAACTGCTGGACTGGAGCGCCAACCCCGAGCTGGCCGCCCTGCCGCCCATCAGTGCCCAGGCGCATTGCAGCGGCATGCGCCATTTCGCCGTGGGCGTGGCCTTGATTACCTCCCGCCACGGTGAGGCGCAAGCGGGCTTGACCGCCACGGCGGTGTGCTCCGTGACTGCCGAGCCGCCCCGGCTGGTGGTGTTTGTCAACAAGAACGTGGTGGCCAACCAAATCATTCGTGACAGCGGCGCTTTGTGCGTCAACGTGCTGTCCGGTGAGCAGGAAGAAGTGGCCAAAGTCTTTGCCGGCATGGTCAAGGACGTGCATGGTGATGCCCGCTTTGCACACGCTAGCGGGAGCTGGAGCCAGCAAGTCACCGGCGCACCCTCTTTGGACAACGCCCTGAGCAGCTTTGACTGCCGCGTCATCAAGGTGTTTGACGAAAGCACGCACAACGCCTTTTTGTGCGAGGTGCTGTCCCTGCGCGAGCGCGAGGACGGCCAGGCGCTGGTCTATCTGAACGGCGCATTCCACCAGGTTCCCCAGTAAGCATGTTCAACCGAGGCGGCCAGCTTGTGCTGGGCTGCCTGACTTTGTTTTTTTAACCCAGGAGACATCCCATGAACTTCAAACTCAAAACCGCTGCTGCCTTGGCTGCTGCCGTGTGCGCCTCTGCCCCCGCTTGGGCAGATATTCAGATTGGCGTGATTGCCTCTTTGACCGGGCCTGCCGCCTCTTTGGGCGCAGAAACGCGCAAAGCCGTGGCGCTGCTGCCCGAAACCCTGGGTGGCGAGAAAGTCAAAGTCATCATGCTCGACGATGGCACCGACCCCACCAATGCTGTAAAAAACGCCCGCAAGCTGATTTCTGAGCACAAAGTGGATGCCATTCTTGGCCCCAACCTCATCAGCACCGCCATGGCGATTGCCGATGTGGCCAATACGGAAGGTACGCCCATGGTGTCGGTTGCACCTCTGGATGTCTCGGGCGACAAGCGCAGCTACGTCTTTCGTACTGAACCTGCTGCTGATTTGATGGTCGATCGCATCGTTGCCGACATGGTGGCTAGCGGCGCAAAAACCGTCGGCTTTATTGGCTTTTCTGATTCGTGGGGCGAGCTGCTGCTCAAGGCACTGACCCGCTCTACCGAAGGCAAGCTGAAAATTGTTGCCACCGAGCGCTACAACCGCCCCGACCCCAGCGTGCAAGCGCAAGTGCTCAAAATCCTGGCCGCCAAGCCTGATGTGGTGTTTGTTGGCGCATCGGGCACACCAGCGGCCATGCCCCAGGTCACGCTGCGCGAGCGTGGCTTCAAAGGCCGCATCTACCAATCGCACGGCGTAACCAGCAAGGACTTCCTGCGCGTGGGCGGCAAGAATGTGGAAGGGGCGCTCATCCCCACCGGCCCCGTGCTAGTGACCGAGCAACTGCCTGACAACCACCCCACCAAGCAAGTCGGCATGGCCTTTGTGCAAGCACTGGATGCCAAGCACGGCGCAGACTCGCGCTCCACCTTCGCCGGTGCGACTTGGGATGCCTGGTTGCTGGCTAAAAACGGGCTGGAAGCGGCGCTCAAAGGCTCGGCCAAACCCGGCACGGCAGAGTTCCGTGCCGCTGTGCGCGAGGGCATTGAGAAAACTACCGGCCTGGTCGGCACGAATGGCGTGTACAGCCTCAGCGCGGATGACCATGCGGGCTACGACGCTGGCAGCATCGTCATGATTAAGGTGGAAAACAACCAGTGGAAGCTGGTGGAGTAAACACGTACCCAATGCCACGTACTCAATGCCGCCTCGCTTGGCTGGGGCGGCAGATGGATTTTTTGAACCAGACAAACCGAATGAAGGAGGGTCTATCCCATGACTGCATCCACCCCATTGACCGAGGCGCAAACCAGCCGCTTGATTCGCATCCAAGCGGGCGACCTGGACTTGCAAGTGCACTACAACGACTGCGGCAGCGGCGCAGAAACCGTAGTCATGCTGCACGGCTCAGGCCCTGGCGCGAGTGGCTGGGCGAACTTCAACCGCAATATCGAACCGCTGGTGGCTGCTGGCTACCGCGTGCTGCTGCTGGACTGCCCCGGCTGGAGCAAGAGCGACCCGATTGTTTGCACCGGCTCGCGCTCAGAGCTGAACGCCCGCGTGCTCAAAGGCTTTCTGGACGCGCTGGGGCTGGAGCGCGTCCACATCCTGGGCAACTCCATGGGCGGGCATAGCGCTGTGGCATTTGCTCTGGCCTATCCCCAGCAAGTCGGCAAACTGGTGCTGATGGGCGGCGGCACCGGCGGCCCCAGCCAGTTTGTGCCCATGCCGACCGAAGGCATCAAACTGCTGCAAGCCCTGTACCGCGAACCGAGCATTGAGAACCTCAAGAAGATGATGGCCATCTTCGTGTTCGACAGCTCCAGCCTGACGGAAGAACTGTACCAAGCCCGCCTGGACAACATGCTGGCCAACCGTACCCACTTGGAAAACTTCGTCAAAAGCCTGGCTGCCAATCCCCGCCAGTTCACCGACTACGGCCCACGCCTGGGGGAAATCAACGCGCCCACCCTGGTGATTTGGGGGCGTGATGACCGCTTTGTGCCCATGGATGTGGGGCTGCGCCTAATTGGGGGGCTACCCAATGCCGAGCTGCATATCTTCAACCGCTGCGGCCACTGGGCGCAGTGGGAACATGCCGACAAGTTCAACCGCATGGTGCTGGACTTTTTGCAGCACTGATTCGCGCTTTCCCCCACGCCTGCCTGTGGGGGCGGCAGGGCGGCGGGTGCAGGTGGGGTTAGCTGTGTAAACTTACCCCTCCATTCACTGCCGCTATAGGTGTTAGTACTATGTCTTTGACCGCCCGCCCTGCCTTGCTGTCCACCACCTCTGCCACGTTTGAACAGGACTTTGCCCAGCGCCTGCATTGGTCGGCAGAGCAGGATGCTGCCATTGAAGAGCGCGTGGCCGCTATCCTGGCCGACGTGCAACAGCGCGGTGATGCGGCAGTGCTGGAGTACACCGCCCGCTTTGACGGCCTGAACGCCCCCAGCATGGCCGCTCTGGAGCTGACCCAGGCTGAACTCAAAGCCGCCTTTGACGGCCTGCCCGACGCGCAAAAACAAGCCTTGACCGCCGCCGCCGCCCGTGTGCGCAGCTACCACGAGGCGCAGAAAAAAGCCGGCGGCGAAAGCTGGTCTTACCGCGATGAAGACGGAACCCTGCTAGGCCAAAAAGTTACCCCCCTAGACCGCGTGGGCATCTACGTGCCCGGTGGCAAAGCCGCCTACCCCAGCAGCGTGTTGATGAACGCCATCCCCGCCCATGTAGCAGGCGTACCGGAAATCATCATGGTCGTACCCACCCCCCAGGGCGAGAAAAACCCGCTGGTGCTGGCCGCCGCCTATGTGGCCGGGGTCACACGCGGCTTCACCATCGGCGGAGCGCAGGCCGTGGCCGCTCTGGCCTATGGCACAGCCACCGTGCCCAAGGTGGACAAAATCACCGGCCCCGGCAACGCCTACGTTGCCAGCGCGAAAAAGCGCGTATTCGGGCTGGTGGGCATCGACATGATTGCCGGGCCATCAGAAATTCTGGTGCTGGCCGATGGCTCCACCCCGCCCGACTGGGTGGCGAT
>CAZMMM010000177.1:0-5041 GCA_964567385.1 uncultured Comamonas sp. | reverse complement strand
GCCAAAAACCTCCTAACAGTAAAAATATAGGGCGAGTATTAAGCGCCTTGATTGACTTTCATTGCCAAAGCTTTTTCATAAAGCCCATTGCGGCTAGCACCGGTAATATCTGCACATAGTTTCACCGCTGTCTTGGTAGGTAGTGTTTGCACCAGTAGTTGCAAAATACGCTCGACCTCTTGGGTATTGCTGCTTGGGCGGCTTTCAGGATGCAAAATCAGCACAAACTCACCTTTGCTGCGCTGTGGCTCTGCCTGTAGCCAGGCGTATGCCTCAGGGGCAGGTAGTGTGATGATTTGCTCAAATTGCTTGCTGATTTCTTTGGCGATAGTCACGGTACGTTGGCTGAGGCTCGCTAAGCGCTGTAATAAATCTGTGATGCGGTGCGGTGCTTCCAGAAGTATAGTACAGCGCGATTCTTGCAGCAAGGCTTCTAGGTTGGTTTGGCGCTCGTTGTTTTTTGTGGGTAAAAAACCATGAAAAACAAAGCCTTGCTGGGTTATGTCTTGTGGAATACAGCCAGCCACACTCAAGGCGCTAATGACACTGCTGGCGCCGGGCAGTGGTGTGCAGCGCAGCCCTGCCTGAGAGACTACTGCACATAATTTTGCGCCAGGGTCGCTAATGCCTGGAGTGCCAGCATCGCTGACATAGGCAATGCGCTCACCCTGGCGCAAGCGGGCTATCACTTGCTCGGCGGCTTGCAACTCATTGTGCTGGTGTAAAGCGATAAGCTGTTGCTGGGGGCGCTCTAAACCATAGCTGCGTAGTAATGACTGGGTATGGCGGGTGTCTTCACAGGCAATAGCGTCAACGATTTGCAAAGTAGCTAAGGCGCGCAAACTGATGTCCGCCAGATTGCCGATGGGTGTTGCCACAACATATAGCGTACTTGCTGGAAAATTTTGCCCTTGCGTACTATGCTGTGCTGCCGCTACGGCGCTGTTAAATGAGGTGCTCAATGCCAGTCCTTCCAAAAAATTCTCAAGCTGCCGCCAAGCAGACCAGCCGCGCACAAGGCCAAGAAGCAGAGGATGCTGCTTGGCATTATTTGCGTGGCCAAGGGCTGCGCTTGTTACAGCGCAATTATCGAACCCCCGGACGTGGTGGTGGAGAGATTGATTTAATTTGCCAAGAGCCCGATGGCACAGTGGTATTTGTAGAGGTGCGTAGCCGCCAATCCCAACAATTTGGTGGGGCTTTGGCCAGCATAGGCTGGCAAAAACAGCAGCGTATTATTCGCGCGGCCAGTCATTGGTTATTGCGCTTTGGGGCACAACGAGCGTGTCGTTTTGATGTGATTGCCGTGCAAGGTGGGCAGATTCAATGGCTGCCTGGGGCTTTTGATGCGTCGGCTGCTGCATGGGGATAGGGGGCAAGGGTATCATTGCCATCCCATGCTTGAGCAAAAAATTCAACAGCATTTTATTGATAGCGCCGACTTGAAATACCAATGCGCCCAGCCAATGGAACAGCCTATTGCGGCGGCCGTTCAGGCTTTATTGGTATGCATTACGGGCGGCGGAAAAATCCTTACTGCAGGCGCAGGCGTATGTATTTTGCATGCCCAGTGGTTTGCCAGCCTGTGTGTGCAGGGCTTTGAGCGTGAACGTCCAGAGCTTGCTGCCTTGGCCCTGCAGCCCAGCATGGGGGCCGAAGGGATAGGCCCCCAATTTTTGGCCCAACAGGTCAGGGCGTTGGGCCATGCGGGTGATGTGCTGCTGCTATTTTCGGTGCAGGGGCAAGAGCCCGGCTTGCTGGCAGCCCTAGAGGTTGCCCAAGAACGAGACATGGTAGTCATTGCCATGACTGGAGCGCGCAGTGGATCTTTGGGTGCGCAAATGCGCGAAATGGATGTATTGGTCGCTGTCCCTCATGAGCGGCCTGCCCGTGTGCATGAGGTGCATGGCTTGATTGTGCATTGCTTGTGCGATGGCATTGACACACAACTATTAGGCGAACAGGAGTTGTTATGAAGCAAAAAATGCGGCCTTGGCTGCTGTCTGGTGTAGTGCTGGCTTGCGCCTTATCGGGTTTATCTGCCTGCGTGCCCTTGGTGGTGGGTTCTGGGGCGGCTGGGGCTGCCTTGGTGGCCTCTGATCGCCGCACGACGGGTATGCAGCTAGAAGATGAACGCATTGAACAAGCCTTTAACGCCCGTGTGCGTGAGGGCTTACCAGGGGCTGGCCGTGTGATTGCCACCAGCTTTAACCGCATAGTGCTGTTGACTGGCGAGGTACGCCAAGCCCAAGACAAAGCCCAGGCAGAGGCCCTGCTGCGTCAGGTGGAGAATGTACGCGCCGTCGTCAATGAGCTGGAAGTGGTGCCCATGGTCTCAGCGATCGGCCAGCGCACCAAGGACACTTTTATCACCAGCAAGGTCAAAACCAGTTTTCTGGATGCCAAGGACTTGCATGCCAACACCTTAAAGGTCGTGACAGAGCAGCAAGTGGTGTACCTGATGGGCTTGGTGACGGCGCGTGAATCCACCCGCGCCGCTGAGGTTGCCCGTGGCGTGAATGATGTGCGCAAGGTAGTGCGCGTGTTCGAAGAAATTTCTGAAGATGAGCTGGCGCAAATGCGTGTGCAACAAGCCAATGAAGCTGCGCAAAGTGATGTGCAAAGCATGACACCACAGTAAGCCCCGCCCCAATCACGAATACCTCCCGACTGACTATGACAACTGCTTTTTCCGCTTTGCAGCGTATTCGCCCCGATGTGCGCGCCATGCAGGCCTACCACGTCCAGCCCAGCGCCGGCCTACTCAAAATGGACGCGATGGAAAACCCCTTTAGCCTGCCGCCGCAGTTGCAGCAAGCCTTGGCCACTCATCTGGCGCAGCAGCCGCTCAACCGCTACCCGGGGGAACGTATTCCCCTGCTGCACCAAGCCTTGGCCGACTATGTAGACCTGCCCAGCGGCTACGGCCTGATGCTGGGCAATGGCTCTGATGAGCTGATTAGCCTGATTAGCCTGGCCTGCGCCCAGCCAGGGGCCAAGGCGCTAGCCCCCCTGCCGGGCTTTGTGATGTACGCCATGAGCGCGCAGCTACAGGGGCTGGAGTTTGTTGGTGTAGATTTGCAGCCAGACTTTGATTTGGATCTGCCCGCCATGCTGGCAGCCATTGCCCAGCACCGCCCCGCTATTACCTACTTGGCCTACCCCAACAACCCCACCGCCACGCTGTGGGAAGAAGAGCAGGTACTGGCGGTGATTGATGCCGTGGCCGCCGTTGGTGGCTTGGTCGTCATGGATGAAGCCTATCAACCCTTTGCGCGCCGCACTTGGCTGGACACCATGCGTGCTCAGCCCGAGCGCAACGCCCATGTGCTGCTGATGCGTACCTTGAGCAAATTCGGTCTGGCTGGTGCGCGCCTGGGTTATTTGCTGGGGCAGCAGGCGCTGATTGACGAGTTCGATAAAGTGCGCCCGCCCTACAACATCAGCGTCTTAAATGCCGAGGCGGCCTTGTTTGCGCTGCAACATGCCCCCATCTTCGCTGAACAGGCGGCTATTTTGCGCCAGCAACGCGAAGTGCTGATAGCCAGCCTGCAAGCCATGTCCGGCGTGCAGCAAGTCTGGCCGTCTGAGGCCAATATGGTGCTGCTGCGTGTGCCTGATGCGGCGCGTGTTCAAGCCGGTATGCGTACACGCGGGGTATTGATTAAAAATGTATCGGCCATGCACCCCTTGCTGGCCAATTGTTTGCGCTTGACAGTGGGCAGCGAAGCTGAAAATGCCCAAATGCTCAGCGCCTTGAAGGAGAGTTTGAATGACGAGTAATGCCTTGGTGCCCTCTACCACCCAGCCCGAGCGCGTGGCCGAGGTGCAGCGCAACACTGCTGAAACCCGTGTGCGCGTGCGCATCAATCTGGATGGCACGGGTGTATCGCGCCTGAACAGCGGCATTGGCTTTTTAGACCATATGCTAGAGCAAATCGCCCGCCACGGCCTGATCGATATGGAAGTGGAGTGCGCTGGTGACCTGCATATTGATGGCCACCACACGGTGGAAGACATCGGTATCACTCTGGGCCAAGCCTTTGCCCAAGCCGTGGGTGATAAAAAAGGCCTGCGCCGTTACGGCCATGCCTATGTGCCGCTGGATGAATCCCTTAGCCGCGTGGTGATTGACTTTTCTGGCCGTCCGGGCTTGTTTATGGACGTGCAATTTACCGCCGCTCGCCTGGGTCAGCTCGATACCCAGCTGGTGCAGGAATTCTTCCAAGGCTTTGTTAATCATGCGGGGGCGACTTTGCATATTGACAACCTCAAAGGCAAGAACGCCCACCACCAATGTGAGTCGATTTTTAAAGCCTTTGCCCGCGCCACCCGCTTTGCTGTGGAGCAAGATGCCCGCATGGCCGGGGTGATTCCCTCCACCAAAGGGGCGCTGTAAAGCCGTACTTGCCTGATTTTGTGGGCGTGTTTAAGACACTTTCTGCACTCCAGCGGGCAATTGCACTTGCATTTTTGTACGGTGCAGGCTGGGCGCAGTACCATCTTGCTGCTGCAGCTTGAAAAAAGCCTCTCGGTTTGGACGGGCGGCAGCAGATGTTCCACCCCGACCTTGTTTTGACGGTCACACTTTTGTTTTTTCACACCCATGCTTTTGATTCCTGCCATCGACCTGAAAGACGGTCATTGCGTACGCCTGAAACAAGGTGATATGGATCAATCCACCATCTTTGGTGACAACCCCGCTGAAATGGCGCGCCGCTGGCTGGATGCCGGTGCCAGGCGCTTGCACCTGGTGGACTTGAACGGTGCATTTGCCGGTCAGCCCAAGAACCTGGCGGCGATCAAGGCCATCCTCAAAGAGGTGGATGGCGAAGTCCCTGTGCAGCTGGGCGGCGGTATTCGTGACCTGGATACCATCGAGCGCTATGTCGATGCGGGCATGGTCCAGACGGCTCAGGTCGATGGTGGCATGCCGCTGGCAAGCTTCGACAACCGAAATGATTTCACCGTATCGGCGACTTCGGTCGCTACCGGCACGGCTGCATTCGCTACCGCCGGTACGGCCGACGTCATCCTGGAT
>CAZMMM010000176.1:0-5066 GCA_964567385.1 uncultured Comamonas sp. | reverse complement strand
ACCGGCCAGACGGCGGGCGATACCAGCATCTTCATCACCCCCGGCTTTACGTTTCAGGTGGTGGACTTGCTACTGACCAACTTTCACCTGCCCAAAAGCACTTTGATGATGCTGGTCAGCGCCTTTGCCGGTTATGAGCGGGTGCGCCAGCTCTACCAGCACGCCATTGGGCAGCAGTACCGCTTTTTCAGCTACGGCGATGCCATGTTGTTGGAGCGCCAGCGCTAAATATTGCGTTCCTGTACGCACTATTGCGCGGTATCAATAGCCATGCTGCTGGCGAAAAGCACGCGCCGCGCTGAAGTGGCCGTTACCGATAAACGGCGCAGGCGGGCGCAAGGCCGACAGGGGCGAGGGGTGGTTGCTAGTCAGCAGCAAATGCCCCCGGTCTGAGGGAATCAGGCGGCGCTTGCTTTGGGCATGGCTGCCCCAGAGCATGAATACCGTAGGGCGGCCTTGCTCGGCCACCTGGCTGATGATGGCATCGGTCAGCAACTCCCAGCCCTTGCCCGCGTGGCTGGCGGGCTGGCCTTCTTCCACCGTCATGCAGGTGTTGAGCAGTAGCACACCGTTTTTCGCCCACTGCACCAGGCTGCCCCCCGGCTGGGGAAAGGCGGGGAAGGGCACGCCCAAATCACGCTGCATTTCCTTAAAGATGTTTTGCAGCGACGGCGGCAAGCGCACCCCAGGCGCAACGGAAAAAGCCAGCCCCTCCGCCTGCCCCCGGCCATGGTAGGGGTCTTGCCCCAGGATGACGACGCGCACCTGCTCCAACGGGGTCAGCGCCAAAGCACGCAGCGGCTGGGGCGGAAACACCACTGCACCCGCCTCTAGGCGCTGCTGCAAAAAGCCCAGCAAAGCCTGGCCTTGCGGGCTGCTGAAAAAACCATCCACCAGCGGCTGCCAGCTGGCTGCGACTGGCCAGTCAACGGGGTTTGCACTATCTAACTGCAAGCTTCACTTCCTTTTACTCAATGGGCACGCTGCTGCCTACGGTGTAGAACTGCTGGCCATCATGCACGCCATTACGCCCCGCCCGCTTGGCGCTGTAGAGGCAGGTATCGGCCCGTGCCAGCAAATCCTCGCCGCTAAGCTGGGCATCTGGCACCAACGTGGCCACACCCGCGCTGATGGTGACGATGGGGGCGGCCATAGAGCCGTTGTGCTCCCACTGCAAATCACGCACCGCTTGGCACATGGCCAGGGCTTTGGTGCGCGCACCCTCCAGGGTGCACTCTGGCAGCAAGCAGGCAAATTCCTCACCACCATAGCGGGCCATCAGGTCATAAGAGCGCTCAGCAAAGGGGCGAATCGCCCCCGCCACGGCTTGCATGCAGCTATCGCCCTTGGGGTGGCCGTAGTAGTCGTTGTATTGCTTGAAGAAGTCAATATCCAGCATCACCAGCGCCAGCGGTTTACCGGCCCGGTAGCAGCGCTGCCATTCAGCCAGCAGGCTGCGGTCAAACTGGCGGCGGTTGGCCAGCCCTGTCAAGCCATCCAGATAGGCCCAACGCTGCCACTGCTCAGCCTGAGCCTGCTGGGCGGTGCGGTCATGGAAGGTGATAAGCCATTTATCCTCAAAGCGCATGCCGCGAATGGCCACCGTCAGTAGCGTGCCATCGTACGAGGTAACGCGGTATTCCTGCTCGTCGATATAGCCCTCGGCACTGTCATACGCCGCTTGCAGGGCTTGACGCCACAGCTGGCTGACTTTGCTGCGGTACTCCTCTTCAGGGTAGGCACGCACTGCCCATTCGGCCATGCTGGGCACCTCCTCAGCGGTATAGCCAAAGTACTCCAGAAAGCGCTGATTGCGGTAGTAAATCTGCCGCTTGGCATCCACCAGGCACAAGGCCACAGGCATGGTGGCCATCAAGTGCTGCTGTACCCGTCTGGCAGCATCAAACTGAATCGCTTGGCGCTTGGCATCTGTAATGTCATGCACATAGCCGTGCCACAGCACAGCCCCGTCGTCCAGGCGCTGGGGGCGGGCTTGGCCTTTGAGCCAGCGTTCCCCACTACGGGGATGATTGACGCGGAATTCACACTCCCACAAGCCCAGGGTTTGTCCCGACAGGGCAGTACTGGCCATGACCTGGGGGAAGTCGTCTGGGTGAATGATGTCAATCACCGCCTGCACCCCTTGGTACATGGCCTCGGGGCTGACCCCGTACACCTCCTGCATGCCTTGGCTGAAATAGGGGAAGAAGGCATGCCCATCAGGATTTTTCTGGAACTGGTAAATCATGCCCGGCACGTTTTGCGAGAGGTGCTCAAAACGCTGGCGCTGGCGGTGCTCTTGACTGACATCAGACTTGGTACCCACCACCCGCAAGGGCAGGCCTTGCGCATCTTGCGCAATGACACGCCCACGGTCTAAAGTCCAGCACCAGCTGCCATCTTTGCAGCGCATGCGGTGTACGCTGGTGTACTCCTGCATCTTGCCGTCTTGCACCAGCGCCCAGCGCGCCTGTACCTGGGGCCAGTCATCGGGGTGTACCCGCGACACCCACTCTTGCATACCGTCGCCCACATCTTCTTCGGCATAGCCCAGCATTTGCTTCCAGACGGGGGAGTAGTACACCTTGTCTGCCACCAGGTCATAGTCCCACACACCTTGGCCTGTGGCCGTTAGCACGGCCTGCCAGCGGGCATCCAGGGCGCGGTCTTTGGCTTGCAAAGCCTCCTCTTGGGACTGCACATGGTGCAAATTACGCTGCATGGCGCGCAGACCCACGGAGGCTGTCATCGCCAACACAAGGTACAGCGCCACCGCCCACCACAGCTTGTTTTGCCAAGGTGCCAGCAGCGCTTCCCATTCGCGGCTGACGGCCACTACCAAGGGCACATCCATAGCCAGGTTGCGGGGCTGCAGCAAGCGCAGCGACACCAGGCGCAGGGCATCATCAGGGTGCACCCGTCCCAGCCCCACCCCAGCTGACTGCCCCTCCCGCAAGAACTCGCCCAATAGCAAGTTGGTTGAGAGCAGCTCTTTTTGCACCGGCAGCGACTGGCCCGCCTGCACTACAAAGCGCCGCCCTGAGGCATGCAGCAAGGCAGAGCGTGCATCCGTGGTGTACAAAGCCGAGCGCAGCAGGGCGCGGAAATCATCAGGGTTGAGGTGGGCACTCATCACCCCTTGAAAACTCCCGTCTGCACTGGGCAAGGGGCGTGCCAAGACCATGACGGCTTGGCCGTTGTCTAGCTCAAACGGTGGGCTAAGCAGCAGCATTTGGCGCTGCTCCAGACGCAGGCTTTCTTGAAAATAGGCCCAGCTTTGGCATTCCCTGCCAATCAGCTCCGAGCGGCTGGAAAAGGTGATGCGCCCTTGGGCATCCAGCACACTCAGCGCCCTGACTCCAACCACAGTCTCACCCAGTGCATTCAGGCGCTGCTGCCTCACCTCTGGCGGCTGCTGTGCGTCTTCCACCCAAGTGGCCAGCAGGCTAGAGAGGGCTTTATCAATCCCACGCATTTGCAGCAGGAGGGTGTCATGCAGCATCTCTGTTTGCTGGGCCAGACGCTGGCTTTCGCGCTGCTCCAGGCTGTTACGCTCCGCCCATAACCACAGCGCCAACACCAAGCCTGTGGCAATCAGCACCAAGGTCAGCCACCACCACTCTCGGCGATAGCGGTCTGAGGGCGGGAGCAGCCAGCGCATAGGGCAGCACCCCCTACTTAGCTGGCAAACATTTGCGCCAGCGCCAGCCCTGGCTCATCAGCACGCATAAAGGCTTCGCCCACCAAAAAGCTATGGATGCCGGCATCGCGCATGCGCTGCACGTCTTGCGGCGAGAGGATGCCCGACTCCGTCACCAGCAAGCGCTCAGGCGGTACTTGCTGCTGCAAGTCGAGTGTGGTTTGGATGTTGACTTCAAAGGTGCGCAGGTTGCGATTGTTCACCCCCACCAGCGGGGTTTTCAGGCGCAGGGCACGCTCCATTTCGGCGGCATCGTGTACTTCCACCAGCACGGCCATGTCCAGGCTGTGGGCAATGGCCTCCATATCGGCCATTTGCGCATCGTCCAGGCAGGCGGCAATCAACAGCACGCAATCCGCGCCCATGGCGCGGGACTCGTAGATTTGGTAGGCATCGACCATAAAGTCTTTGCGCAGCACTGGTAGCTGGCAACTGGCGCGTGCCTGTTTCAGGTAGTCAGGCTGGCCTTGGAAGAATTGCCGGTCAGTGAGCACAGAGAGGCAGGCGGCGCTGACTTGACCATCGCCCTGGGCGTAGCTTTGGGCAATGTCAGCGGGGATAAATTCGCCCTGGCGAATCACGCCCTTGCTGGGGCTGGCTTTTTTGATTTCAGCAATCACCGCTGCCTGTTTTTTTTCTAGTTTGGCACGCAGCGCCCCGACAAAATCGCGGGTGAGTACGCGGCTTTCGGCATCGCGGCGCATTTGCTCCAAGGGGATGCGCTTTTGCGCGGCGGCGATTTCCTCGTGCTTGACGGCACAGATTTTTTGCAAGATGTCCGACATCAGTGTTTGTCCCTTGATGATTGTGCGGTGTGAATCGTTATGCCAGCAGTTTAGCCAGCTATTTGCTGGGTGTAGGCCACCAGTTGTTGCATTTTTTGCAGGGCTGCACCGCTGTCTAGTGCGGCTTGGGCGCGGGTCAGGCCATCGGCAATGCTGCTGGCTACACCGGCGGCGTACAGGGCTGCGCCCGCATTCAGGCAAACAATGTCGCGGGCTGCGCCGCCTTCGCCCTGCAATACGCCCATGAGCTTGGCTTTGGAGGCTTCAGGCGTATCCACCTTAAAGGCGCGGGTGCCGACCATGCTCAGGCCAAAATCTTCGGGGTGGATTTCGTACTCGCGCACCACGCCGTCTTTCAGCTCGCCCACCCAGGTGCCTGCGCCCAGGCTGATTTCGTCCAAGCCGTCGCGGCCATAGACCACCAGCGCATGTTGTGCACCCAGGCGCTGCAAGGCGCGTACCTGAATGCCTACCAAGTCTTCGTGGAAGACACCCATCAAGATATTGGGGGCGCTGGCCGGGTTGGTCAGCGGCCCCAGGATGTTGAAGATGGTGCGCACGCCCAGCTCTTTGCGCACGGG
>CAZMMM010000175.1:0-5096 GCA_964567385.1 uncultured Comamonas sp. | reverse complement strand
CCTCCCGCCCCTGGGCCGAATAGGTGGTGATGCGCACCCGGCCCGAGACTAGGAAGTACACCTCGCCGTTATCGGAGTCGCGCGTGAACAAAGGCTTGCGTGCCTGCATGCTGTGCCAGTCACATTCTTGCGCGAGGCGGTCTAGGCATGCGCCCTCCATACCATCGAACAAGGCGATACGGCGCAGGGCTAGGCTGGAGCGGGCGGCGGGAGCTGTCATGGGGAACCAAAGGAGGGGTGTGGAAACAAAGCGTAGCGGCCTGAGAACTGATGGCCGAACGACTGCGTATTATGCTCAGGCGCCTACTGAACCGCCGCCACTCTTCTCCATGCCCCTTTCCGTCTCACCCTCCATACCTTCTGTGCGCAATTTGCGCTGGAGCAGTGGCTTGGTGCTGTGGATCTATGTGGTGCTGCACCTGGCCAACCATGCGCTGGGGCTGGTGTCGCTGGATGCAGCCGAGGGCATGCGCGGTGTGTTGTACGTGCTGTGGCATTCCGTGCTTGGCGCCGTGCTGCTTTATGGTGCGCTGACTGCGCACCTAGCCATGGCTGCGGTGGCCGTGTGGCAGCGTCGTGCACTGCGCATGCCGGCCATGGAGGCCCTACGCCTGGGGCTGGGGCTGTGCTTGCCGCTGCTGCTGGCGGAGCATGGGGTGAGCACTTACTGGGCCGACGTGGCATGGGATGTGGAGCCGTCCTACACGCGCATCGTCCCGGCCATCTGGTCACCCTATTACATCACCCTGCAGTTGCTGCTGCTGACTGCCGCGTGGACGCATGGCTGCCTGGGCCTGCATCTGGCGCTGCGCAGACACGCTTGGTGGGAGCGCTGGCAGCCGCTGCTGCTGACGGCGGCAGTGCTGCTGCCGGTGCTGGCCGCGCTGGGCGTGCTGTCGATGATGCGCGAGATTGCTGCCATCAGCATGTCACTACCTGCCGGCCCTACGCCGCAGGCTGCCCAGGCACTGCGAGGTCTGACCGACTGGCTGCGTGGGGGATGGCTGCTGGTGCTGGCTGCGGTGTTGGCACTGCGCTGGGCTTGGGACTACGTGCGCCAGCGGCAGGCGGGCGGCGCTATTGCCTTGCGCTACCCCGATCGCGTGGTGCAGGTGTCACGCGGCTTCAGTGTGCTGGAGGCCAGCCGTGCGCATGGTGTGGCGCATTTGTCGCTGTGCGGTGGGCGTGGGCGCTGCTCCACCTGCCGCGTGCATGTGAAAGGGCCGGCCGAGCACCTGCCCCCGCCGGGGCGAGACGAGAGCATGACCCTCAAGCGCGTGCACGCCCCGGCCGACGTGCGGCTGGCGTGCCAGCTGCGTCCCACGGGAGACGTGGCCGTCACGCCGCTGTTGCATGCCGTGGCCGGCGGGGCCGTGACGCGCCAGGACGCGCGCCGCCATGGCAGGGAGCACCAGGTGGCCATCCTCTTCGTCGATTTGCGGCGCTGGTCGGGCCTGGCGGAGCGCCAATGGCCGTTTGACCTGGCCTGGGTGCTGGACCAGTACTTCGCCCGCGTGGGCGCGGCCGTCGAGCAATGCGGGGGGCTGGCCAACCAGTTCATCGGCGACAGCGTGATGGCCATCTTCGGCCTGCACACCAACCTGTCCACAGCCTGCTGCCAGGCGGTGCGAGCCGCCGCGCTCATTGAGCAGCGCCTGGATGCGTGGGGCGAGAACTTTAGCGTGCAGTTCGGCCAGCCGCTGGATTTCGGCATGGGCTTGCACGCGGGCCGCGTGGCCGTGGGTGATGTGGGCTATGGGGAAACGACCACCTTCACGGCCGTGGGCGAGGTGGTCAACACGGCCAGCCGCCTGCAGGACTATTCCAAGGTGGCGCAGACGCGGCTCGTGCTGTCGCTGGACGCGGCACACCTGGCAGGCGTTGCAGACGCACTGGGCAGCCCCGAGCCGGTGCAGGTGCGCGGACGCTCGGCGCCGCTGCAGGTGTTACATGTGCCCAGGCCTTCGGAGCTTTGGGGGGAGTGATCTGCGGCGAGGTCGTGAATACAACCCGTGCACGATCTGTCAAAACCTGTGCGCTAGGGCACATACACGCCGGGCGCGGAAGCAGACACTACAGGCCATGCAGACAGCAATACCGCACTGCAAAGCTCTCACTTCAAAGGAAATACACCATGAGCAACACTCGTCAACTTCTGTCCATCGTCGCCATTGCTGCCGCTTCGTTCGCAGGTATCGCCTCCGCTGCTCCCCAGTCGCCAGAAGCCTGGTTTGGTGCTGAGCCCGTCACAGTCGGCCCCGCACTGAGCCGCGCCGAAGTGCAGGCCGACCTGAATCTGTGGAATCGCGCTGGCCTGAACCAATTCAGCGGCGAACAGTTCGCTGCCGACACGCCCGCCTACCAAGCAAAACTGGCCGAGTACCAACGCCTGCGCAGCGGCTCTGCCTACCTGGCCGAAGTACGCAGCCTGGGGGGTAACGTGGATGCAACCGCCACCCGTACAGCCAACCCTGCCCAAACTGCCACGCTGAGTCGCGCCGAAGTGCAGGCCGACCTGAACCTGTGGAGCCGCGCTGGCCTGAACCAGTCCAGCGGTGAGCAGTCTGTCGCCGACACGCCCGACTACCAAGCCAAACTGGCCCAATACCAAAGCCTGCGCAGCGGCCCCGCCTACTTGGCCGAAGTGCGTCGCTTGAGTGCTGACGCAGGTGCGCTTGCCTCGAACGGCTCCCAATCCAGCGCCCACTGATCCTCGGCTGGCTGGCGCTTTTGGCACTGACCCACATACAGCCCCGCAGCTTGCGCTGCGGGGCTCTCAATCCTAAGCAGCTTAAAAATCAGCGCCGCAACTGGCGACTTTGCTGCGCCAGCGGGCGGGTGCTGGGCACAATGGTTAATTCACGCGCTTGGCCGCTGCGCAACACTTGCACCGGATAAGTCTGGCCAGGGCGCAGCTGGGCCACTTGCCCCATTAAGTCAGCCACATGGCGCACGCTTTGGCCGTTAATGGCAACGACCACATCACCGGGCTGCATACCGGCCTGAGCGGCGGGCCCGGCTTGCAAAATACCCGTCATCAAAGCCCCGCTTGGGGGGCTGATGCCAAAGGCCTGGGCCAGTTCGGGGGTGAGTTCTTCAGGCTCTACACCAATCCAGCCACGCACTACATGGCCCTCGCGCACAATGCTTTCCAGCACCATTCGGGCGGTGGAGACAGGGATGGCAAAACCAATGCCCATGCTCCCCCCCGAGCGTGAATAAATCGCCGTGTTAATACCCAGCAAATGCCCGCTGGTATCCACCAAAGCGCCGCCGGAGTTGCCGGGATTGATGGCAGCATCAGTCTGGATAAAGTTTTCAAAAGTGTTGATGCCCAGTTGATTGCGCCCCAAGGCGCTAACGATGCCGCTGGTTACGGTCTGCCCCACGCCAAAGGGGTTGCCAATGGCCAGTACACGGTCGCCCACCAGAAGTTGTTCAGAGTCGCCCAAGGTAATTACGGGCAGCAAGTCCAGCGTAATCTTGAGCACGGCCAGGTCGGTTTCGGGGTCGGTACCAATCACCTGGGCGCTGGTGCGGCGGCCATCGGTCAGGCTCACTTCAATGGCATCAGCGCCCTGCACCACATGGTTGTTGGTGAGGATATAGCCCTCGGGGCTGAGGATGACGCCGCTGCCCAGCCCGGCTTTTTGCCTAGTGCCGGTATCCCCAAAGAAGAACTGGAACCAGGGGTCATCCGCCCGTGGGTGGCGCACCGCCTGGCTGGTGGTAATGCTGACCACGGCAGGCATGGCTGTGCGTGCGGCGGCGCTGAGGCTGCCTTCTGGCGCAGCCGTGGCTGGTGCGGTGTGGTTGGGGTGGGGGGCTTGCAGCAGGGTGATGCCTGAGCCGCTGGGGCGGCCATCGGCGCTCAACCACTGGGGTTGTAAGGTGGCCACCACAAAGTAGGCAGCCAGCAGGATGGTGACCGCTTGGGAAAAAATCAGCCAGTAACGTTGCATAAAGGTGCTGGGGTGAAGGTGTCAGGAATTTGGGCACAATGCCCAAGCTATGAGCATACAACCACCTACTACTTCCAGCAGTCGCCAGGATTTGCTGGCCGCCTGCGACACCCTGCTGGAGCCGCAGCGCTTCAAAGACTACGGCCCCAATGGTTTGCAGGTGGAGGGCAAGGTGCAGATTCGCCACCTGGTTTCTGGCGTAACAGCCAGCCGCGCCCTGATTGAAGCGGCTATTGCCGACGGGGCAGATGCCATCTTGGTACACCACGGCCTGTTCTGGCGCGGCATGGATGGGCGCGTTACCGGCTGGATGAAAGAGCGCCTGCGCCTGCTGCTGGCGCATGACATCAACCTCTTGGCCTATCACCTGCCGCTGGATGCCCACCCCAGCCTGGGCAATAACGCCCAGCTGGGGCAGCGCCTGGGCGTGCAGGCCGACGCGGCATTTGGTGAGCAAGAGCTGGGGCTGCTGGGTACTTGCCAGTTCACCAGTCCCCAAGCGCTGGCTGCCCATGTGCAGCAGGTGCTGGGGCGCAGCGTGACCATGGTGAGCGGTGCGGCGGATGCACCCATTACCTGCCTGGGCTGGTGTACCGGCGGGGCGCAAGGCTTTTTTGAAAGCGCCATTGCTGCCGGAGCACAAGCCTATATCACCGGTGAAATTTCCGAGCCGCAAGCGCACCTGGCGCGGGAAACCGGAACCACTTTTATTGCCGCAGGCCACCACGCCACTGAGCGCTATGGCGCAGCCGCCCTAGGGCAGGCGGTGGCCGAGCAACTGGGCATTAGCCACCGCTTTATCGAGATTGATAACCCCGCATGAGCACTCACCTCACTGAAAGCGCAGCATCAACCGCTGTGCCCATTGCCATCACCCAGGGCGATAGCGCTGGCATTGGGCCGGAAATCATCGCCCTGGCCTTCCGTGACCACCCCGAGGCCGTGCGCGGCTGCTTTGTCGCTGGGGATGTGGCCACTTTGCGCCGCGCGGCAGTGGTAGTAGAGAGCGGCCAGCAGCCGCCCCTACCTGTAGCGCTAATTACCGACCCGCAAGATGCTTGGCAAGTACCGCCGCGCTGCCTACCCGTGCTGCAACTGCCGGATATGCCCGCCCCCGCACCCTTTGGCCACATC
>CAZMMM010000174.1:0-5144 GCA_964567385.1 uncultured Comamonas sp. | reverse complement strand
GCTTGGGTGGGAAATGAATAAATCAGGGGCGACGATGTAGGTGGACTGGTTCTCTGTCAGCAAATAGGTTTTCTCGCCATTGCTCACCTTGGCCGTGCCGCTGACCACAATCCAATGCTCTGCGCGGTGGTGGTGCATTTGCACAGATAGCTTGGCCCCCGGCTTGACGGTAATGCGCTTGACCTGATAGCGCTTGCCACTGTCGATACTGTCATACACCCCCCAGGGGCGATAAACCTCGCGGTGGCTAAAGTGCTCATCGCGCTTGGTGCGCTTGAGCTGCTCCACCACTTGCTTCACCTCCTGCACCTGGGCCTTGTCTGCCACCAGCACAGCATCTTTGGTTTCCACAATCACTACATCACGCAGGCCCACGGCGGCTACCAAGCGGCTGCTGGCATGCACCAAGCTACCTTGCGTATCGTGCAGCAGCACATCGCCCTGGCACACATTACCCTGCGGGCACTGGCTGCCCACCTCCCACAGGGCCGACCATGAACCCACATCGCTCCAGCCCGCATCCAGTGGCACAACCACGGCATCAGGGGTTTTCTCCATCACGGCATAGTCCACCGAATCATCGGGGCAGGCCGCAAACGCCTCCCTGTCAATGCGGATAAAGCTCATATCTGGCGACTCATGCGCAATTGCCGCCCGGCAGGCTTGCAACATGGCCGGGGCGAACTGCTCCAGTGCCTCCAGATAGCGGCTAGCCTTGAACACAAACATGCCGCTATTCCACAGAAAATGACCCGCATCCAAATAAGCTTGCGCCGTAGCAGCATCAGGTTTTTCCACAAAGCGGCTCACCACCCGCCCCTGGCCACTGGGGCAAGCGGGTACGGTAGGCCCACATTCGATATAGCCATACCCAGTCTCAGCCGCTGTGGGCACCACGCCAAAAGTCACCAGCTTATCGGCCAGGGCCAGGGCAATCCCCGCCTGCACCGCCTGGGTAAAGGCAGCTTGGTTGGGAATGAAATGGTCTGCTGCCAGCACCAACAACACCGCATCGGGCGCAGTCTTCAAGGCATGCAAAGCCGCCAAGGCAATAGCGGGGGCGGTATTTCTGCCCACAGGCTCCAGGATGATGCTGGCCTCTTCTTGGCCAATGGTGCGCATCTGCTCGGCGGCTAGAAAGCGATGCTCCTCATTGCAAATGAGCAAAGGGGCGGCGGCATCCAAACCCGCCAAGCGCTGCACAGTGGCTTGGAGCATCGTGGGCTGACCCGGCACTAAAGACAGAAACTGTTTGGGATATTGCTGACGTGACAGGGGCCACAGGCGTGAGCCAGAGCCACCGGCCATGATGATGGGGAGGGTGTGTAGGACTGTCATACTCGATTTTTCATTAATTGCTTGACTTCTTCAAGCGTATTAAATTTTGAATTTTGAGCAGCTAAGGATTTTTTGATATTTTCAGTTGTACTTAAAGCAGCGCTTTTTTTGATAAAAAGATAGTGCTTGGATTTTTTGGCCATATTCCAAAAAAGATCTGCATCCTCATCACTTCTATAAACCCAAGGTTTGTAAGCGCTAGAGTAATGGATAATAAATTTATTTTCTTGTGCTCGCTGTAAATCATCAGAAAACCAAGCGTTCCCATCTGGGGGTTGACGCTTGCTGGAAAACCCATAGTTCCATAAATAATTCCACTCTGGTGAGAGTATTTGTATATATCCTTGGCAGGCAATATTTATCATGTCTTGATCAGGGCATTCTAGTCGTTCAAAACCTTCTGCAACTGCTAGGCAACGTTCTTTGAATTTATAATCCAAACACCGCTGTGGATGGATAACCAAAACGCCAGAGTTTATATAATTTTCCGCCCTTACATTCAGGTAAGTTTCTACATACTCCCGGTGTTCGGCATTATTGAAATCACGGACACCTGCCAGAATGGCATGTTTCTGTAAAGATGCCTCCTGGTAAAGAATATGTAAATCTTTCTGAATTAAAGTATCAGCATCAAGATAGATCACTTTTTCGTAGAATGATAAAAGCTCAGGAATCCAAAGGCGAAGATACATTTCTTTGGAAAAGTGTGCGCGCACAGGCAGATTCTCATGTTTCATCAGCCCAGAGATATTTATACACTTTATCTGAAAGCCTAGCTCACTCACATCTTTCTCTAAAATATCTCTTTGGTCGTTAGAAAGGTTTAAGTGCAATATGTATATATGGCACTCAATATCTTTGGATAGTGTTTCCCTCAACGACTGCAAAGTTACAAGCAAATATGGTAGATAGGCTGAATTGATAGCAAAAACAATTGGCAGAATTGTCTTTTTATAAGAATTTTTAACCAATGATTCAATAACCTCCCAGTGAGCAAGCCAGTTTGTATCGGTAAACTGTTCTGACAGCTTGTTACGGTCAAAGGCTCTATATTCAGTCCTGATGAACTCTACTGCTAACTGAGCAAATTCCTGCTTTAAATCAGCGGTCACTTTATTGAATACGGTGCAAATATCCTCCATATTCTTGCTGAAAACTTGATTTTTATAAATACTTGGCAGAGAACTTTGCTCCAAAATACTAGATGTATTTTTGAAAGCCTTCAAGGTGGCTTTCAGTCTTGGTATGTCTCTTTGAGAAGAAAGGGTCTGCTTACCACCAACAGAGTAGCGTACTGTCTCAGTACCCAGCAGCACGGCAAGAGGTTGCTGCTGCTCATTATTTTCGTAAGCCTGGTACAACGCTGCCAGAAGTTTGAAGTGGAAGGTGCGGTCATTGGCAAATTGAATTTCATCAAACAAGACACGATTTTTTATTAGAAAATCTCGGCGTGCTATCTTGTTCCAAGGCATAACAGGGCCATCAATCAAAATGGGAAGCCAGTGATTTTCCCACTCCTGCTCCTCCAAGGCTAAAACCGCATTGTCAGGAACATTCAGCAAAGCAATATTTTTAATAACGCTGCTATGAATATCCATCTCTTCAAATCCAGCCCAAATGACCTCGGCAGTGGGATGATTTTTTGCTGTCCCCAGCCATTTTCTATAAGCTGATTCATTCAACACATCATCGGCATCTAGGAAATGGATATAGCTACCCTGTGCAGCAGCAAGCCCTTTATTTCTGGCTGCCCCCGCACCTGCATTTTTTTGCTTGATTAAATGTATCCAAGGGTGGTCATTGCAATACTTTTCAGCAACACTGGCAGTGGTATCGGTAGAACCATCATCTACAACCAGTACTTCTAAGTTTTCTACCCCTTGGGATAAAATGCTATCCAAGCAGCGAGCCAGTCCTTCAGGGTTATTGAAAACTGGAATAACTGTAGTTAAAACTGGCATATTTGTTGATAAGAATTATTTGTTAATAAGATCGTTGCTGCTCAAGCTATGCAGCTGCAAACCCTCAGGCACTGCAAATATGCGTTTACGCTGGGGAAATTCTAGGCGCGGCAGGCTACTGTGCTTGGCGTGCCAGCCTTTCCAAGATTGTCTATACAAGTCGCGTATAGGTGCAGCTCCATCTGGGCCTACATAGGTGGCAGGAGAGCGGGTTAATGTTCCTGGTGCATCTAGCTGGAACATCACCGGAATTGTCAGTACTATTAGTCGGTGAGGCTCAAAGCTCATGACTCGCTCCATAATCTCAGTATCTCCTCCAAAGAGTGCGCTATCCCATGCACCAAGTTTTTCTCGAAAATAAGCAGTATTGAATAAAGGGGATGGGTGGCAGTAATTCAATACGCCATCCCAAGATGAAGGCGCTGAGCGGCTTATTTTTGTAACTTCTCCACGCATCGTCATACGCAGGCTATAACCCATGCTGACCTTGGCAGGCCCTTGGCCCAGCAGCGGGGCCAGCTGGTCTGCCAGGCGGGTGGGCATGGCCCAATCATCGGCATCATGCACTGTTACAAACTCGCCCTTAGTTAGGGGCAGAGCTACATTTTTGGCAATATACGGCCCGCCTTTATGGCGCAGGGGCAGCACCCGTATGCGCGCATCCGTCGCGGCCAGGGAATGGGCCAGGGCCAGACTGCCGTCAGTGCTGGCATCATCAATCAACCACAGCTCCAGCGGCTGCCAAGTCTGTTGCAGGATGGAGCGCACCGCCAGCGCCAAAGTCTCTTGCGCATTGTGAAAAGGCATCAACACAGACACCACCGGCCCCTGCTCTACTTTGGGCAAGGCTGCGGCATCCGCTGCCTGTAAACGCATAAAGCGTGGTTGACGGCCCAAGCCCAAGCGCAGGCGGTAATGGCTAGGGTGGAAGAAAGCCAGGTACTTATTCAACTGCCGCAGCCATAAAGACTCAACAGATAAAGCCATATTGGCCAGCAACACCTGTAAGGCCGCCACCTCTACCCCCTTGGCATGGGTAAAGGCAGAGGCCAGAGCCGCAGCCTCTTGCCCTTGCTGTAGCAACTGCTGCGCATGCCAAATGGTAGATCCCTCAGCTGTAGGCGGGGGAAGTGTTCCAGCTAGCACCTCAGTGGCAGAAAACGCCACCGGCAGCTGCACCCCTTGGGCCTGCAAAGCCTTATCCAAAGCAACAGATTGGCTGAAAAAATCAGAAGGCTGCGCCACAGTAGCGGCCTGCGCGGCCAGCACCAAGCGCATGGCCTGATCAGGCAGGGCGTAAGACATGGTTGGTAATGCTCAAAGTAAAAATACGAGCTGGGATTGTAGGAGGTGGGGGTGGGGTGGATGGAGATTGCCGCGTCGCTGCGCTCCTCGCAATGACGGGGGTAAGACCGTGCTCCTCGCAATGACGGCCAAACTACGCCCCCCACACCTGAATCGGCAAATCCTGCCAGCACTCCTGACGTTGCCAGATTTTTTCATCCCAGGGCGTACCTGGGTTGCGGTTAAAAATGATGAGGTGCGCCTCATCCGCCCCCACGCGGGCGGTGTAATCAGCAGTTTGCTCCAGCCCCACGGCCAGCACCGTATCCAGACTACCGCGCTGAATTTTCAGTTCAATCACGATGCGTTGCAGCGGGCCGTACATACCCTGCTCGGGGTCGGTGGGCCATTCAATAAATAAGTCTGTGCGTTTTCTGCCCAGGCCATATTCACGGCTGATGCGCCCGCCACCGTTGATGATGCGTTGCAAAAACGCCTGCATGATCAGCTGGGGCGCGGCTTCTTTATAGCTAAAGCCTTCGCTCCAAATATCGGAGTGCT
>CAZMMM010000173.1:0-5150 GCA_964567385.1 uncultured Comamonas sp. | reverse complement strand
CGGCTATTGCTGTGGTTTGCGCCTTGCATCTCATCCCGATCCGCAGCGCCTGCTTGCCGTAGCGGGTTATGCAGAGGTTCCCAAGCAAGCTCTCTACAATCAAGCCTTGATGAATAGCACCGACACCACCAATCCTCCCGCCCCGGCTTTAGCGCGACGCAGCATCCAAGACCTGCCCGATGAACTCATCAGCCAGATTGCCGCTGGCGAGGTGGTAGAGCGCCCTGCCTCCGTGGTGCGCGAGCTGGTGGATAACGCCCTGGATGCCGGGGCCAGCGAAATTACCGTGCGCCTGCTCGCTGGCGGTGTGCGCCTGATTAGCGTGGAAGACAACGGCTGCGGCATTCCCCCCGAAGAGCTGCCCGTGGCGCTGCGCCGCCACGCCACCAGCAAAATCCGCGACCTGCAAGAGCTGGAGGGCGTGGCCACCATGGGCTTTCGGGGCGAGGCGCTGGCGGCCATTGCCTCGGTCTCGCAAACCAGCATTCTTTCGCGCACGGCAGACGGTGACAGCGCCTGGCTACTTGATGCCCGCAGTGGCGAACTGCGCCGCGCTGCCCGCGCCCAGGGCACAACGCTGGAGGTGAAAGAGCTGTTCTTCTCCACCCCCGCACGGCGCAAATTCCTCAAAACCGATGCCACCGAGCTAGCGCACTGCGTAGAAAGCCTGCGCCGCCACGCCCTGGCCCGCCCGGATGTAGGTTTTGCCCTGTGGCACGAGGGCAAGCTGCAAGCCCAATGGCGCTGCCTGCCTGCTGACACCGTGCCCGCGCAAGCCCTGGCGCGTCGCCTGGCCGATGTGCTGGGCGCGGCCTTTGTAGAAAACAGCCTGCCTTTTGAGCGCCATAGCACCGATTTGGGCGGCATCACCGTCTATGGCCGCGCTGGCCTGCCTGATGCGGCCCGCCCGCGTGCTGACCAGCAATACAGCTACGTCAATGGCCGCTATGTGCGCGACAAAGTTATCAGCCACGCCGCCAAGGCTGCTTATGAAGATGTGTTGCACGGCCACAAGCAGCCTATCTACGCCCTGTATATCGAGGTGGATCCGCTGCGCGTGGATGCCAACGTCCATCCCACCAAAATAGAAGTGCGCTTTCGTGACAGCCGCGCCATCCACCAGGCCATTAAGCACGCGATGGAAGATGCGCTGGCCGCCCCCCGCGCCCAGGCGTTGGCGGCTACCGCTGCCGCTGTGGATGCAACAACTGACGCAGCTTTAACCACCGTAACCGCTGCAACTCCCAGCGCTGCCTGGCAACCCCAGCGCCAGCAAATGCCCATGCCCTTGGGCGCGGCGGCTCCTTTAAGCGCCCAGCAACTGAGCCAACTATGGCAGCCCTTGCGGGATAAAGCGCCTGCGCCTGAGCAAGTGCAGGAAGCGCCTCTGCCCTTCACCCCCGCTATTGCCCCCGCGATCCCTGCCACTCCCGCGCCTGCGGCAAGCGCAGCCTCGGCTGTTGTCCCCGCCTCTCACGAGGCTTGGCCGCTGGGGCGAGCCGTAGCGCAAATCCACGGTGTCTATATCCTGGCAGAAAACGCCCAGGGGCTGGTGATTGTTGATATGCACGCCGCCCACGAGCGCATTGTGTATGAGCGGCTCAAGGCTCAACTGGGGCAGAACCAGCCCATTAGCAGCCAGCCCCTGCTCATCCCCGCCACCTTTGCCGCCACGCCGCTGGAAGTGGCCACCGCCGAAGCCCACCACGCCAGCTTGCAGCAACTGGGACTGGAGATAGCGCCGCTTTCGCCCCACACCTTGGCGATTCGTGCTGTGCCCGCAGTACTGGCGCAAGGCGATGCCACCGCCCTAGCGCGGCAAGTGCTGGCCGAATTGCAGCAGCACGATGCCAGCGCCTTGGTCGAACGTGCGCGTGACGACATCCTAGCCAGCATGGCCTGCCACGGCGCAGTCCGCGCCAACCGCCGCCTGAGCTTGGAAGAAATGAACGCCCTGCTGCGCCAGATGGAACACACCCAGCGCTCTGACCAATGCAACCATGGCCGCCCCACCTGGCGGCAACTGGATATGAGCGCCCTGGATGCCCTGTTTCTGCGCGGGCGCTGATGCTGAGAGCCATCCCTGCTGCCTCACGCCCCACCGCCTGCCTCTCCATTGCCTGACTCCCCCATTGCCCCACGCCTGCTACCGCCCATGACCTTGCCCACCCCCGTCCACCCCTTTCCCCGCTCTGGGATTGACCTCACCCCGTTTCTGGCACGTCTGCGCCAAATGCTGGGGCAGTTCTCGCCCACCGAGAAAAAACTCGCGCTGGAAATTCTTGATACCCCCATCCACCTAGGCAGCTACAGCGCCAGTGAGCTGGCGGAAATCACCGGCATCTCTAACGCCACCATCACCCGCTTTGTGCGCCGCCTGGGCTACCCCAGTTATGAGCATGCCCGCCGCCAAGCTAGGCTAGAGGCCGATGCTGCCGGCAAGCTCCCCCTGCCCCCCGCCGCCCAGGCCAGCGCCAACGCCCCCAACAGCCAAGCGCTGTGGCAAGAGGTGCAAACCAAGCTGCACGCCACGCTAACGCAAATCCCCGCCAGCACCATGGACAACCTGGCCGCCGCCCTGCACCGTGCGCCTCGGGTGCTGTGTGTGGGGTTGGGAGCCAACCACCTGCTGGCCCAGCAAATGGCCTGGCTGCTGCAAGAAGGTCTGGATAAAAACTGCCAAGCCGGCCCCGCTGCTGGCCAAACGGTGGCCCAAGCCGGCAATGTATTGGGGCGCGGCGATATGCTGGTGATGTTTGCCCTGGGCGGCATGGATGAGGTATTGCAGCCCCTGTGTGCGGGCATGCGTCAGGCGGGCATTCATCTACTTTGTATTACCGACAGTACCAGTCCTGCCCCCACCAGCGACTGGCTGCTGCGTTGCCAGCACCAGCCCCATGCCCCGGTGCTGGAGGTGCTGACCGACACCAGCGCCGCCCACAGCATGGTCTATGGCTTGGTGGCGCATGCCGTGCAATGGGGGGCCAAGCCGTTTGAGTTGGAATAAAAAACAGCTATCGTTGAGATAGCTGTTTGCGGTGGCTGTGCAGGGGCTTTCTGCGTCAGGCTTGCTTGACCATCAAATTGCCCATCATCCCCAGGTCTTCGTGTTCCAGAATGTGGCAGTGGAACATGCGTAGGCCAACGTGCTTTTGCACCATTTTGAAGCGCACCGTCTCACCCGCGCGGATGTTGACCGTATCGCGCCAGGCCAGTATTGGCTCGGGGGTGCGCTGGCCTTGGTATTCGCGCTCAATCACCTGGAAGGGGTCGCCGTGGATGTGGAAGGGGTGGTCCATTCCCATGCTGGACAGGTTGCTCACTTCCCACTGCTCCACCGCATTGACTTGGGCGGTGATGTCGATGCGCTGCAGGTCATAGCGCTGACCATTCATTAAAAAGTACAGCCCTCGAAACTTGCTGTAGGGGCCTCCGGGCGTGCTACGCATGGTGTCCATGTCCATCAGCTCAGTCATCAGCACTTTGTGGAAGGCGGTGGGCTGGCCCAGCGGCTCGATGGTGCGCAGTTGCTCTGGCACGGCCAGGCGCTTGCCACGGGCGGCAAAGTTCACCGTGGCCAGCAGCTTGGGCGGCTGTGGGCGCGTCATTGGCCCCATGCCGCCCCGGCTGTAGGGTTCGGCACGCAATTCCACCACTTGGGCCGCTCCGTCCTGCGGGGGGTGAACGATGATTTCTGCCCGCTGCGCCGGGGCCAGCAGCAGCTCGGTCAGGCCATCGACTGGCGCGGTCAGCAAGCCGCCGTCCGTGCCCACCTGGCTGAACGGCAACCCACCCAGCGACAGGCGCAGGTAGCGGGCGCTGCACGCATTCCAGATGCGCCAGCGCTGCGTGCCCTTGACATCTATACGCGGCTGGTGCGCGCCGTTGATGAGGACAAACTGGCCTTCGCGCCCATTCATCCAGTCCATGCGCGTGTTGGGTGGAATGTTGCCGTCATCGGCCAGACGCAGGTCGCTGATGAACAGATGCTGCTCGGGCAGGTGCGCCAGCGGGTCGTTCTTGGCCCGCACGATGATGGGGCCAGCCAGCCCGCGCAGCACCTGCGCACCGGTGCGCTCGTGCGGGTGGGGGTGATACCAGTGTGTACCGGCACTGTCATCGAGCAGGGCGTAGCCGTAGTGGAGCTCTTTGCCTGCGGCCACTACGTCGGGCGGGTTGCCATCCTGGTCTGGTGGGGTGGAAATGCCGTGCCAGTGAACGGTGCTTTCCTCGGCCAGTTGGTTGTTGAAGTGGATGTCGAGGCGGTCGCCCTCGGTCACATCGATCAGCGGGCCGGGCAGACTGCCGTTGTAAGCCCAGGTTTCGGTGGGCTGGCCTTTGATCCACTCCACACTGTGCGGCGCGGCGGTCAGCGCGGCAGCGAACTTGCCGCGCTCTTTGCTGGTGTTGGCCAGCTTTTGCAGCGGCGGCAGCGGCTGGCCGCTGGGCAGGGTGGAGAGGGGGGCAATCTTGCGCGAGCCGGTGTATTCCGGCTCTGTGGCTGCCGCGCTGCCGTGGTTGTGGTCTTGCCCCTGGCCCTGGCCCGCAGCGGGGGCGGGCGCAGGCGCAGCGGCAGGCGCGCCGTGGTCATGGTTATGGTCGTGCTGGGCATACAGCGCGGCGGGCAGGGCCGCGCCTGCGGCAGCGGCCAGGCGCAGGATGGCGCGGCGCGATGGGATAGGTGTCTTGGTGTTAGGCATAGAAATCAAAAGATAGGGTTCAGGATGCAGGGGATTCGGCGTTTTCGCGCTGCCGCTTTATTTCCATCATCTGCCTGCGCCTTTCTTGGATGACCTCGGGGTCGGTCGTATGGCAACCCATAAGAGGTATTTGAACGCCTCTGCCAAGGCGCAGGAGACTACCCGACTCACCGGAATGCAGGGTTGTCAAGCCCCGTTCAGCGCAGAGTGCCTCATAGAAATTCAAGGTTTCTTCCGACTGATCGGCAGAGTGCAGTTCCAGCATTTCACCGCCCGTATCACGCAAAACGGCGGTAACTTCCTGGCCTTGATAGGTAAAGGTTTGCTCGATGAAGTTGATTTCAGCCGCCTCTTTCACAAAATTATCCGTTGCCATAGCACCGGTACTCAGGCAGCAAGCCAGGAAAACAGCCAGTTTCTTAAAACGCATGATGAACTCCTTTTTTGCTG
>CAZMMM010000172.1:0-5152 GCA_964567385.1 uncultured Comamonas sp. | reverse complement strand
TGGTGGACGGCCACCGTGGTGCGCGTGGGGCCGTCGTAGTCAAAGTACTCGCCATATACCTGGTTGTAGGCGGCAAAGTCGTTCATATCGACCAGGAAGGTGCTGATTTCCACTAAATCGCTCAGGTCAGCGCCTACGCTTTGCAGAATGTCGCGCATGTTCTCAATCACAGCGCGGGTTTGCTCGGCAATGTCCAGGCGCATAGCGCCCATGCCATCGACCTGGTGTACGCCAGCCAGGCTGTTGTCCGGGCGGCGCGAGCTGGTGCCGGAGATAAACAGAAAATCCCCCGCCCGCTTGATATGCGGAAATTTGCCCCTGGGTGTGGCCTTGCCGCTAACCAGGGTGGCTTTGCTTTGTGTGTTGTCTGACATGCTGTTTGTCTCCTTGGGTTATAGCTTGACGCAGATATTGGTGGTTTCGGAATAGAAGTCCATCGAGTGTCGCCCCCCTTCGCGGCCAATGCCCGATAGGCGCACGCCGCCAAAGGGGGTGCGCAGGTCGCGCAGATACCAGGTGTTCACCCACACCAGGCCAGCGCGCATACGCTGCGCTACGTTGTGGGCGCGGGTGATGTCTTGCGTCCAGATGGCGGCGGCCAGGCCGTAAGCGCTGTCGTTGGCACGGGCTACGGCTTCTTCTTCCGTATCAAAGGGGGCGATATGGCAGACCGGGCCAAACACCTCTTCACGCAGGCAGCGGGCGCTGTCGGGCAGCCCCGTCCAGATGGTGGGTTGCACCCAGGAGCCTTGGTCGCGCTCATCGCCAAAGACGGGCACTTGGCCGCCGGTGACGACGGTTGCGCCTTCTTCCCGCGCCAGCTCAAAGTAGGAAAGCACTTTTTGCTGGTGCTCTTTGGAGATTTGCGGGCCGATATCGGTGTCCTCATCCATCGGCCAGCCTAGGCGCAGTGCTTCGGTTTTTTCTTTCAGGGCAGCCACAAAGCGCTCAAAAATCGGGCGCTGCACCAGCACCCGCTCAGAGCACAGGCAGACCTGGCCAGAGTTGGTGAAAGAAGAGCGCAACACGCCATCCACGGCCTTGTCAAAATCCGCATCGGCAAAGACGACAGCAGCGTTTTTGCCGCCCAGCTCAAAGGAAATATCCTTCACCCCATCGGCCACGGATTTCATGATGTGTGAGCCTGTGCGCGACTCGCCGGTGAAGGTCACGGCATCAATACCGGGGTGGCTGGTCATAAATTCGCCCGTCGAACCACCGCCCAGGCCATTTACCAGATTGAATACGCCAGCGGGCAAGCCAATATCGTGCATGACTTGAGCCAGCAGGGCGGCGGAAGACGGCGCTTCTTCCGAGGGTTTAGCCACAATCGCATTGCCCATCGCCAGGGCGGGAGCCACCTTCCAGCTAAACAGCAGCATGGGCAGGTTCCAGGGCGAGATGGCGGCAATCACCCCCAGGGGCTTGCGCACGGTGTAGTTCAATGCCCGGTCGCCCGAGGCGGTGGTGGTCTCAAAACATTCGGTATGGGCAGTTTTAATCAAGTCGCCAAAAAAGCGAAAGTTGGCAATACCGCGTGGCACGTCCAGGGTACGCGCTTGTTTGACGGGGCGGCCAGTATCGGCCACCTCAGCGGCCACAAATTCTTCAAAACGCGCTTCAATGCCGTCGGCAATGCGGTGCATCCACTGGGCGCGTTCGGCTACGGGCATACGCCCCCAGGAGCTATCCATGGCAGCGCGGGCGGCTTTAACGGCAGCATCCACCTCGGCCTGACCAGCCTCACATACCTCAGAAACCAAGCGACCATTGAGGGGGTTGATGTTTTGGAAGCGTTTTTCAGTCTCTACAAACTGACCGTTGATGTAGTGGCGAATCAGGCTGGGCATGGGGGCTGTCTCTTTCTATCGTCGTTCAATGCTTTAGGGGTGTTGGAATGCTGGCCAAGGCCACCAAACCGGCGGGATGAAAGAGACTGTAAGGGACTTGGTGATTTCTATCCAATCAAAAAAATAGGGCTTGTGATTCCATTTGGGAATCACAAGCCCTGTTACTTAAGCCCTATTGCTTTTTAGGCTGGGTTAGCACCTAACGCCTAGCGCCCCAGGTCTTTGGCAGTAACGCCAGAGATGCCCCAGTTCTCTTTGGGCACTTCCTGAATCCATACGCGCACATTGGCGATGGGGGCATCAACGGCCTCCACCAGGGCTTGGGTGACTTTTTCAATCACGGCTTTTTTTTGCTCTTCGGTACGACCTTCGAGCAGGTAAATCTGGGCAAAAGGCATGGCTGGGGGTCTCCTTAAAAAATATGGACGGTAGGGCTGGCAATCAGGCAAAAATCAGGCCGACCGAGCCCATGCCTTGCACGCGCAAAGTCACATTGTCGCCAGCGGCTACGGCCACGGCCTCGGTCACGCCGCCAGACAGAATCACGCTGCCCGCAGGAATTTCCTGGCCACGGCGGCCCAGGTGGTTGGCCAGCATGGCAATGGCAGCGGCAGGGTGGCCAAGCACGGCAGCGCCTGCGCCCAGGGCAACGGGTTCGCCATTTTTCTCTAGCACGATGCCCACGGTGCGCAAATCTACGCTGTCAGGGCGCACGGGCTGGCCGCCCACCACAAAGCGGGCGGCAGAGGTGTTGTCGGCCACCACGCTTTTCAGGTCGAATTTGAAGTCGCGGTAACGGCTGTCAATCACCTCAATGCCGGGCATGACAAAGTCGGTAGCGGCCAGCACTGCGCCGATGTGGCAGCCAGGGCCTTTTAGGGCGTGCTTCATGACAAAGGCGATTTCAGGCTCTACCTTGGGGTGAATCAGCTCGGCAGTGTTGACGGTATCGCCCTCGTTGACGATGTATTCATCCACCAAGAAGCCAAACACGGGGTCAGTCACCCCCATTTGGCGCATTTTGGCGTGGGAGGTCAGCCCCGCCTTCAAGCCGACAATACGCGCCCCGCGTGAGAGCTTGCGCTGCAAGATGGTGTCTTGAATAGCGTAGGCATCATCCCAGTCCATATCGGGATGGGTGTCGGTGATTTTGGGGGTGTCTTTGGCTTGTAGCTGGCAGTTTTCCAGGTATTCGGCCAGTTGCTCGATGGTTTGTTGATTCAGTGCCATAAGGGTTTCTCCAATCAGAACAGGGAAGTCAAAAAAGTAAAAGGTCAGCCCGGTGTGGCTTGGGCAGCCAGTGCCAGGGCTGGAGGGGGTGAGGCTGTGGGTGCAGGAGCCGCCGATTGAGTGGCCCGGGTGGATTGTTTGGGGCTGGCTGCTGTTTGCAGCTCGGTCAGCATGGCTTTCACATGGTCGTAAGCGGGGCGAACCTGAGCGGGCACTTGTACGCGGATAGTGGCAAAGTTGCCTTGCCGGGCCAGTTCGAGTACTTGATTGCGTACCTGCCGATAGGCTTGCAGTGCTTGGGCAAAAGCGCTTGCCCCCGCATGTTTGTTGCCATGCTGGCTCTGCCAGGGCTGCCATGCCGCATCAAGCTGGCTGTCTAGCTGGGCAATGCGTTGCGCCACGGGCTGGGCTTGCTGCCAGCTATCGGCATTCATGATGAGGATGTTGCAGGCGCGCATTTCTTCAATGCAGTCCATCAGCACTTCCAGCGCATGGCGGGGTGGCTGAAGGCTGGTAATTTCATTTTTCAACTGGCCCAGCTCAATTTGCACAACGCGCAACTGGGCATTGCTGGTGCCCACCCATTCGACGGATTCCTGCGCCTTCTGCTGTAGGAGCTGGGCTTGTTCACGCAGGGCCAGGCTATGGTGGCTTTGGCTGTCAATGGCTTGCACCAGCACAGTGGTGCTGTCCAGCGTTTTGGCGGCACGCTCGCGGATATTGCTCAGTGCCGAGCCTGTGTCACGGGTATTGGCGACCCCAATTTGGATATCACCCAATACGGTTTGCAAATGCTGGTCTGCTGCCTGGGTGCTGGCGCTAATGCTATCGACCATGCGGCGGATATCTACGGTAGCGGCATTGGTGCGCTGGGCGAGCTGGCGCACCTCGTCAGCCACTACGGCAAAGCCACGGCCAGCTTCGCCAGCGCGGGCAGCTTCTACCGCTGCGTTCAGCGAGAGCAGATTGGTTTGCATAGAGACGTTGTGAATGATGGACAAAATGCCCTCAATCGCCTGGGTATGTGCCTTCACCTCGCGAAAGCGGCCATCCAGTTCTTGGGCAGAATTTTCTAGCGAGGCAATGCGCTCGGTGGTTTGGCGTACCAAGGCATCGCCCTCGGTCGCTAAACTGGTCATGGCGGCCACCTCTTCCTGGGTGCTGATGCTGGCATGGGTGACGGCATCTACGCTGTCACTCAAGCCATCAACACTTTGGTTTAAGGCTTGCAAAACCTGCCCTTGCTCACGCGAGAAGGCCACCACACGGGTAAAGGAAGACATCATGCTGGCGTTATTGACAGTTACATCCAAGGCATGCTGGCCAATGCGCTCCAATGCCTGCCCGGTAGTCTGCCCCCGGTTGCTGGAATGCAAGCCGCGCAGCCCACACCACAAGGAAAGTAGCAGCCAGCCGCCCCAGGCCAGATAAGTCAAGCTAGGCCATGCCAGCCAGGTTTGTGCCCCTGGCCATGCCAAGGCTGCCAGTGCCACAAACAGCCCTGCCAGCAATACTTTCTTTGCCATTGATGTCTCCTTGTGGGGCGGCTGCCTGTTTTTTTAGCTAACCCCGGCCCTTTCAAAGGCCGGGGCTGCTGTGGCATACCGAGGGTTGTGGGTTGCGCGTGCGCCGCAGCGCAGCTTTAAGCAGGAATGCTCAGGCCACGCTCACGCGCCATAGTTAGCGCGGTATCTTCAATCATGTCTTCCTGGCCGCCGACCATGCCGCGCCTGCCCAGCTCTACCAGTAGTTCACGGGCGGGAATGCCGTATTTCTTCTCAGCACGCTTGGCAAACAGCAGGAAGCTGCCATAGACCCCGGCATAACCCAGCGTCAGCGCATCGCGGTCAATGCGGATGGGGAAGTCCATCATGGGGACTACCAGGTCGTCAGCCACGTCTTGGATTTTCCAAACGTCCACGCCGGTTTCGTAGCCCATGCGGTCAAGCACGGCCACCAGCACTTCCATGGGGGTGTTACCTGCGCCTGCGCCCAGGCCTGCGCTGGCCGCGTCAATACGGTTGGCACCGGCTTCAATGGCGGCGACGCTGTTGGCTACGCCCATGGCCAGG
>CAZMMM010000171.1:1170-5160 GCA_964567385.1 uncultured Comamonas sp. | reverse complement strand
ACTCGCGACCCCTTGCACCCCATGCAAGTGCGCTACCAGGCTGCGCTACACGCCGTGAAGCTCGCATTATATGCCGGAAATTGATAGCTTTTCGGTAAAAAGCGGTCAATTTATAACAAGGCAGAACAAACCAGCTGGCACATAGCTGACAATGCTTGCTTTCCTAGCCAAGCCCATTGCGCCTACTGCCACTGCTTGGCTTTTCTGTGACTTATGCATAGCTCTATGACTGATACCAATCAACGCCCCGACTTGCCCGACCACCTGTCCATTGATCCACGCAGCCCGCATTTTATGGCGGCAGTTTTCGAGCATGACGTGGGCATCCGCTTCAATGGCCAGGAACGCAGTGATGTAGAGGAATATTGCATCAGCGAAGGCTGGGTAAAAGTGCCCGCTGGCAAAACCTTAGACCGCAAGGGCCGACCGCTGCTTATCAAGCTCAAGGGCCTGGTTGAAGCCTATTACCGCTGAGCACGGTGATTATTATGTCTTCTCCCAAAGTACTTTTTGGTTTTCATGCCGTCAGTGTGCGTATCAAAACTGCGCCGAAATCGGTGATTGAGGTGTATTTCGAGGCCAGCCGCCGTGATGCCCGTATGCGCCAGTTTTTAGAGCGTGCCCGCGAAGCCGGTGTGCGCCTGATTGAGGCCGACTCCATGCGCCTTGCCAAGCTGGCAGGCAGCCATGGCCACCAAGGCGTGGCTGCGCGGGTAGAGCCACTGGCGCAGCAGCACTCGCTGGACGACCTGCTCGACGACCTGCAAGCCCAGACCCAAAGCCAAGGCAAAAACCAAGCCCCAATCCAGCCCCTGCTGCTGGTGCTGGACGGCGTAACCGACCCCCACAACCTGGGCGCTTGCCTGCGCGTGGCCGATGGCGCAGGCGTACATGCCGTGATTGCACCTAAAGACCACGCTGCCGGCATCAACGCTACCGTGGCCAAGGTAGCCAGTGGGGCGAGTGAGACTGTGCCCTACTTCATGGTGACCAATCTGGCACGCACCCTGCGCGAACTGCAAGAGCGCGGCATTTGGGTCATAGGAACCAGCGGCGACGCGCCCCAAAGCCTGTACCAGATGGACTTTACCGGCCCCATTGCCCTGGTGCTGGGCGCTGAGGGCGATGGCATGCGCCAGCTCACCCGCAAAACTTGCGATGCGCTCATGCACATCCCCATGCAAGGCGCGGTAGAGAGCCTGAACGTCTCGGTAGCCAGCGCCGTTTGCCTGTACGAGGCAGTGCGCCAGCGCACTTCTAAGCCGTGATGCGTTGAGGGCGTAAGCAGCGCTCTACAAACCCGCAGCCTGCTCCCCTGGCTTTTTGCGGGCTTTCAGGCGGTGCCCCACCAGCAGCACCAACAGCGCCCCGGCAATCTGCGCCCCCCAGGACAGCAGGGGCGCTAGCTGCGCTTGGCCGGTTTGCGCATCCAGGCTGCCCCATGATCCGCCCCATTTAGGTGCCCACAGCCATTGCGTGGGGTGTAGAAATAGCGGGTCAGTCACCAGCATTCCGCCGGCAATCCAGCCCAGCAACATGCCGCCAGCAATCACCATGCGGGGAAAACGCGCCATCCAGCGGATGACCAGTTGCGAGCCCCAAACAATAATCGGGATGGAGATCAGCAGCCCCAGGCTGACCAGCAGGACTTGCTGCTCCTGCTGCGCCCCTTGTGCGGCGGCGGCAATGGCAATCACGTTATCCACGCTCATCACCAGGTCGGCGATGATGATGGTTTTTACCGCTGCCCACAGGCGGTCGTTGCCTTGCACCGCGCTATGGCTTTCTTCCTCTGGGGCGAGCAGTTTGATGCCAATCCACAGCAGCAGCAGACCGCCGATGAGCTTGAGCGCGGGCAGTTGCAGCAAGCTCATGGCAAACACAATCAAAATCACGCGCAGCACAATGGCCGCCGCCGTGCCATACACAATGCCTTTGCTGCGCTGCGCGGGCGGCAGTTTGCGGCAAGCCAAGGCAATCACCACGGCGTTATCGCCCCCCAGCAAAATATCAATCAAGATGATTTGACCCAGGGCAACCCAAAAGCTGGCGTGGGCAAGAAAACCTAAATCCATAGCAGACAACTCCAAAAAAAGAAAAGGAAGTTGGCGACTGACTGAGGTTGGGGAAGGCTTGGCAAAGCGATTGCCAGCGGGTAGCAGGCAGCGGGCGTAGCCGCTATGTGACGCGCAGGGAAAAACCTTGGGGACCGCACTCAGTCGCCCAAAGGTCTTGCTCGTGGTTGCGCAAACGGTAAACAGTCAACGCATTTATCCACCGAAAAGACCGGAAGCCTGGCCGATGCCAAGGCTTCGTGCTGACGACCTTTTCAATCTGCCGCGTGACAAGCCCCTGGACTGGGCTGCCTGCTTGGCAGGGAGCTACTCCCCTTTGAAGGCCGCGATTAAAGCACAAAAAAAGCATATAAAAGCGCCGCACGCTGGTCACACAACTGTCATATTGGCCGTTTACATTGCTGCCTATCCCTAGTTTTCTAGCCGTTTTACCTTTGAACAGGAGGGTTTGAACCATGACAGGCAATACCAACAACTGCCGCAGCAACCGCAGCAGCAATAACGACAGCAACACCCGTAACACCAAAGCCACAGCCCCGCTGACGATGGTGCAACGCGCCTTGGCGATTGTGGCGGTGACGGCCACCTCTTGGGGCTGGAGCGCAGGCACTGCACTGGCGCAGCAAGAGGCCACTGGCGCAGGCGCAAGTTTTCCCGCACCGCTGTATGCCAAATGGGCGGCGGATTACCACAAGGCCACGGGCGTAAAAATCAACTACCAATCCATTGGCTCTAGTGCGGGCTTAAAGCAAATTGAAGCCAAGACGGTGGACTTTGGCGCCTCGGACGAGCCGCTCAAGGACGCTGACCTGCAGGCCAAGGGCCTAGTGCAGTTTCCCACGGTGATTGGCGGCATCGTGCCGGTGGTGAATATCCAGGGCATCCAGCCCGGTCAGTTGAAACTCAATGGCCAGGTGCTGGGCGATATCTACCTGGGCAAGATTACGCACTGGAACGACCCGGCCATCGTGGCGCTCAACCCCGGCCTGGCTCTGCCCGCCGCCAAAATCAGCCCCGTGCGCCGCGCGGATGGTTCGGGCACTACGTTTGGCTTTACCAACTACCTCTCTAAAGTAAATGCCGAATGGAAAACCTCGGTGGGGGAGGGCAAGGCCGTCAACTGGCCCTTGGGCGCAGGCGGCAAGGGCAATGAAGGCGTGGCCGCCTTTGTCGGGCGCTTGAACAACTCCATCGGCTATGTGGAGTACGCCTATGTCAAGCAAAACAAACTCACCTACGCGCTGCTGCAAAACGCCGATGGCCAGTTTGTTGCACCTAATGAGGCCAGCTTTAAGGCCGCTGCTTCCGGGGCCAACTGGGGCGAGAGCTTCTACCAAATCTTGACCGACCAAAGCGGCGCACAGGCCTGGCCCATTACCAGCGCCACCTTCATCCTGATGCACAAGGCGCAGGACAAACCCGCGCAAGCGCACACTACGCTGCAGTTTTTTGAGTGGGCCTACAAAACCGGCGATACCACCGCCAGCGGCCTAGACTACGTTCCCATGCCCGATAACGTGAAAACCGTGATCTACCAAGCGTGGGATGCTATTGAAAAGCAAGCGAAATAATGATGCACAACACCTGGGGCGACCGTGCCTTCAGCGCCCTGGCCCGGGGGGCGGCGCTGCTCACTTTGGGCCTGCTGCTGGCCATTTTGCTGACCTTGCTGGTGGGAGCCTGGCCTGCCATCCGCGAATATGGGCTGACGTTTTTGACCCGCAGCGTCTGGGATCCAGTGCAGGACGATTACGGCGGCCTGGTGATGATTTACGGCACGCTGGCGACCTCGGCGCTGGCGCTGCTGATTGCCGTGCCGGTGAGTTTTGGCATTGCCTTGTTTTTGACCGAGCTATCCCCCACCTGGCTCAAGCGCCCGCTGGGTACGGCGTTGGAGCTGCTGGCCGCTGTGCCC
>CAZMMM010000171.1:0-1155 GCA_964567385.1 uncultured Comamonas sp. | reverse complement strand
GGCGCAGTACGTGCAGCAGCCACTGCAAGATGCCGTGGGCGATATGCCCTATCTAGGGGCGCTGGTGGCGGGGCCGCCGGTGGGCATTGGCATTTTTGCGGCGGGTTTGATTCTGGCCATCATGGTGATTCCCTTTATCGCATCGGTCATGCGCGATGTGTTTGAGGTCACACCCACCTTGCTCAAGGAATCGGCCTATGGCTTGGGCGCAACCACTTGGGAAGTGGTGTGGAAGGTCGTGCTGCCCTACACCAAAACTGGCGTGCTGGGCGGCATCATGCTGGGCTTGGGACGCGCTTTGGGTGAGACCATGGCGGTCACTTTTGTGATTGGCAATATGAACCAACTCAATTCCCTATCGGTGTTTGAGGCGGCCAACAGCATTACCTCGGCACTGGCCAATGAGTTTGCTGAGGCAGGCGCAGGGTTGCACCAGGCATCGTTGATTTATCTGGGGCTGGTGCTGTTCTTTATTACCTTTGTGGTGCTGGCGCTGTCCAAGCTGCTGATGCTGCGTTTGCAAAAACGGGAAGGGCAGAGCGCATGACAACGAAACCAACGCAGCATTCACCCGCCGCACTGCCACCACGCTTTCGCCAGCGGCGGCGCGTCAACCGCTTGGCGCTGGCACTGTCCATGCTGGCCATGCTGTTTGGCGTGTTCTGGCTGGTGTGGATTTTGTGGGAAACCATCCGCTTGGGGCTAGGCGGCCTCAGCCTGGCACTGTTTACCGAGATGACCCCGCCGCCCAATGAGGTCGGCGGTCTGGCCAATGCCATTTTTGGCTCGCTGGTCATGGTGGCGCTGGCCACTTTGGCGGGCACACCCATTGGAGTGCTGGCCGGGGTGTATCTGGCTGAATATGGCCGCCAAGGCTGGCTGGCACAGACCACGCGCTTTGTGAACGATATTTTGCTGTCTGCACCTTCTATCGTGATTGGGCTGTTTGTCTATACCGTAGTGGTTGCGCCTATGCGTAGCTTCTCGGGCTGGGCGGGGGCGGTGGCGCTGGCCTTGATTGTGGTTCCCGTAGTCATTCGCACGACGGAGAATATGTTGCAGTTGGTACCTGCCAGCCTGCGCGAAGCGGCCTACGCCTTGGGTGCGCCCAAGCACAAGGTGATTCGCATGGTGACTTTACGCGCCGCCCGCGCC
>CAZMMM010000170.1:0-5160 GCA_964567385.1 uncultured Comamonas sp. | reverse complement strand
TGCAGGCCGTTTTCAATGGTGCGCAGATGCTGGTCCATAGGCCCGCAAAGGTGGCCCAGGCGCTGGTTGTTGTGGGGGGTAAAGGTGTGGCGCAGAATCACGCGGATAATTCCCGTAAAGAAAGGACAGTCATCAATGATAGGTAAGTTAAGCGGCACCCTGGCCGACAAGCATCCACCCGAGGTCATCATCGACTGCCACGGCGTGGGCTATGAAGTGCAAGTGCCCATGAGCACCTTTTACCAACTGCCCGCCGTCGGGCAGCCGGCCAGCCTGCTCACCCACCTGATTGTGCGCGAAGATGCGCAACTGCTCTACGGCTTTGGCTCGGTGCAGGAGCGCCATGCGTTTCGCCAGCTTATCAAAGTCAGCGGCGTGGGGCCACGCACAGCTTTGTCTATTCTGTCTGGCCTGAGTGTGGATGACCTCGCCCAAGCCATCAGCCTGCAAGAGGTAGGCCGCCTGATTAAAGTGCCCGGCATCGGCAAAAAAACCGCCGAACGCCTGCTGCTAGAGCTCAAAGGCAAGCTGGGCGATGCCCTCACCAGCACCAGCCCCGCCACCGCCCCCAGCAGCGCCGAGCGTGCCGACATTCTGCAAGCCCTGCTGGCTCTTGGCTACAACGACAAAGAGGCCAACGCCGCCCTCAAAGCCCTACCGCCCGATATAGGGGTGAGTGAGGGGATTCGGCAGGCGTTGCAGGCGTTGGGGAAGTGAGTGCCGCTATGCACTACCTCGTCCAACAAACCGAGCAATTTGCCAAGTGGCACAGGTCGTTGCGTGATTTACGCGCCAAAGTAGCAATCGCCCGGCGTATTGACCGCGCCAAAACAGGTAATTTGGGGGATGTGAAGCCTGTTGGTGAAGGCGTATCCGAACTACGGGTAGACGTAAGCGCAGGATACAGGCTGTACTTTACGATGCGCCGTGGTGTAGTTGTGCTGCTACTGGCTGGTGGCAGCAAGGCCACCCAGCAGGCCGATATCCAACGCGCCATTGCACTAGCCAAGGAGGTGTGACATGAAACTGATTGAATTTGATTTGGCGGAGCTACTTGACAGTGAAGAGGCCATCAGCGAATACCTAACCCAGGTCTTAGCCGATGGTGATAGCGACGAGCTGCTGCGAGCCATAGGCCATATCGCCAAAGCACGGGGCATTGCGCAAATAGCCAGCAGCGCAGGACTGGAGCGTGAAAGCCTGTATCAAGCCCTATCCCCAGGAGCAGCCCCCCGCTTCGACACCATGATGAAAGTGGTACATGCCTTGGGGATTGTGCTCAAGGCACAGCCAGCAGCGGCACACTAAACAGCATGACCATCCACACCGAAGACTTCGGCCTTAGCCAGCCCGGCCAACGCCCCCCAGCCCAGCAACAGCCCCGCATGGTGGCCGCCACCACCGCCTCACGCAGCGAAGAGGCGCAAGAACGCGCTCTGCGCCCTAAGTTGCTGGAGGAATATGTCGGCCAGAGCAAGGCACGCGGGCAATTAGAGATTTTTATTGGCGCAGCCAAAAAGCGCGGCGAAGCACTTGACCACGTGCTGCTGTTTGGCCCGCCCGGCTTGGGCAAAACCACGCTATCGCACATCATCGCTGCCGAGCTGGGTGTGCAACTGCGCCAAACCAGCGGCCCTGTGCTTGAAAAACCCAAAGACCTAGCCGCCCTACTCACCGGGCTGGAAGCGGGGGATGTGCTGTTCATCGACGAAATCCACCGCCTTTCGCCCGTGGTGGAAGAAATCCTCTACCCCGCGCTGGAGGATTATCAAATCGACATCATGATTGGCGAGGGGCCAGCAGCGCGTTCTATCAAGCTGGATTTGCAGCCCTTTACCCTGGTGGGCGCAACCACCCGCGCCGGCATGCTGACCAACCCGCTGCGCGACCGCTTTGGCATTGTGGCGCGGCTAGAGTTCTATACCCCCGAGGAGCTGGAACGCATCGTCACCCGCAGCGCCGGCCTGCTGCAAGTGCCCATAGACCCCGCCGGAGCCAGCGAAATCGCCCGCCGCAGCCGTGGCACGCCGCGCATTGCCAACCGCCTGCTGCGCCGCGTGCGCGACTTTGCCGACGTGAAGGGCGACGGGCATATCACCCAAGCCATCGCCCAGCAAGCGCTGACCATGCTGGACGTGGACCCCGAAGGCTTTGACGTAATGGACAGAAAGCTGCTGGAGGCCATCATCCACCGCTTTGACGGCGGGCCGGTGGGGGTGGACAACATTGCAGCCAGCATCGGCGAAGACGCAGGCACGATTGAGGATGTGATTGAGCCGTACCTGATCCAGCAAGGCTATCTGCAACGCACCCCACGCGGGCGGATCGCCACACAAGCCGCCTGGCGGCATTTGGGGCTGGTTGCGCCTGCGGGGCGGCAGGATTTGTTTGAGGGCTAGGGCTAGCCCACCACCGGCCCTTGGTTTATCGCCGTCAGTGCCTCATTCACCGCAAAAATGCGGCTGCGGATAGAGCTGATACCCGCTTGTTGCAGGCGCTGGGCGTGCATTTCCAGATACGCCTGCGCCTGCTCGCGGCTGTCAAACAGGTAGATGCCGCCTGCCTCCTTGGCCTGGGCATCTTCCGTCCAAATCTTCCAGCGCACGCCTGGCTCTTGGTTAATGCTTTGCGCCAAGCCCTCGAAGGCTTGCGCCATCTCTGCGCCGAAAGGGCCGTCCATGGGGAAATCGACTTGTAGGATATAGGGCATTTTTTTGACTCCTTGGGTTAAAAACCCCCGATTGTGCCCTGCACGCCTCTTGCCCTGTCTGGTATGTCCAACGCCCTGCCCATCCTCTACAGCTTTCGCCGCTGCCCCTACGCCATACGCGCCCGCCTGGCCATTGCCAGCGCCAGGCTGCATTGCGAACTGCGTGAAATCCAACTGCGCCACAAGCCCCCGGCCATGCTGGCCGCCTCTCCCAAAGGCACGGTTCCTGTGCTGGTACTGCCCAGCGGCCAGGTACTGGAAGAAAGCCTGGACATCATGCTGCACGCCCTGCGTCTGCACGACCCGGACGGCTGGCTCACCCCCACCCAGGGCAGTCTGCAAGACATGCTGGCGCTGATTGCCCGCAACGATGGTTTTTTCAAACCCGCCCTAGACCGCTGCAAATACCACGAACGCTATAGCGCTGAGGAAGTCACCCAAGCCCAGCACGATGCCGCCCATTGGTTCAGCGCCCTGGAGCAGCAATTAAGCGCCACCGGTTACCTATTTGGCCAACACCCCAGCTTGGCCGATATGGCGCTGCGCCCCTTTGTACGCCAGTTCGCCCGTGTGGATGAAGCCGCCTGGCAAGCCCAACCCTGGCCGCATGTGCAGGCTTGGTTGCAACGCTGGTTGGATTCGGCCTTGTTTGCGCAGGTGATGGCGCGGTATGGGGTGTGGGTCGAGGGCAATAGCGGGGAAAGCTTTCCGGCGCTGAAAGTTTAGGCAGGCCTTGCTTGGGCTACGGGGGGAGCTGTAGTGACCGCCCCCAGCGCATACCCACTACTTCGCCCTCCACCTGGGGTTTTTTGCAGCACGCCCCAATCCAGCAGTTGCTTAATATCGCGCAGGGCAGTGTCGGGGGAGCATTTGGCAATAGCAGCCCATTTACTGGTGGTGAGCTTGCCTTCAAAGCCATCAAGCAAGCGGCCCAGCAGTTTGATTTGCCGCTCGTTAAAAGCCGCATGCGCCCAGTGCTGCCAAAAGCGGGCTTTGGCCAACACAGAGTTCAGCGTGATTTGGGCGTGCTCCATAGCGCGGGCCAGGGCGCTGAGGAACCATAGCAGCCAATCGGTCACATCCAGCCCGCCTTTTTGTGTGCGCTCCAGTATGTCGTAGTAGGCGCTGCGTTCACGCTGGATTTGGGCAGACAGGCTGTAAAAACGCTGGGGGCTGCCATCGGCGCGGGCCAGGAACAAATCGCCCACGGCGCGGGCGATGCGTCCGTTGCCATCATCGAAGGGGTGAAGGGTAACCAACCACAGATGCGCCAAGCCAGCTTTGATAAGTGCGGGTTCCGCCGTCGCTGCGTTGGCCCACGCTAAAAACCGCGTCATTTCTGCTGCCAGCCTGGCGGCAGGCGGTGCTTGATAGTGTATTTTGCGCCGCCCAATGGGGCCGGAAGCCACCTGCATCAGCCCATCAGCATCATCGCGCCACTGACCGACCGCGATGGGGCTGATGCCGGAATAGCCAGTGGGGAACAACGCCGCATGCCAACCCCACAGCCGCTGGGCCGTCAGTGCAGCGGTGGCATGGGTAGTGGCATCAAGCACCATTTCCACCACACCTTCGACATGCCTATCCACAGGTGCAACTGCGCCAATATCTACCCCCAAACGACGCGCAAGAGAGGAGCGCACTGACTGCACATTGAGCAGCTCACCCTCTATTTCACTGGTTTTAAGCACATCCTCGGTCAGAGCCATCAGGCTGGCCTGATCGCGCAGCACCAGCCCGGCATCAGCCAAGCGGCCTAGCAAAACGCCCTGCGCCTGGCTGACAACAGCCAGCGGCTGGGCCAACCGGGACAGGTCATAATGCCAGTTCGGCCAGTCTGTAGCCTGCCAGATGTAAAGGTTTTCTCCGCATAACATGCGCCGATTAGACGGTGGATTCACCGCAAGGGCAAGTGCTGGCCTTCCGTAGAAGCACTGCGCTAGCTGGATTCAACACTGCTTGGGTGGGCAATAAATAAATCAGAGACGACTGCTGCCGCCCCCATCAAGAACCCTTTGCTTTTCACTCCTATGCCCCAGCAAACACCCGCAGCCCTGCTTGCCCTCCAAGAAAAAATCACCCGCCGACAGGCCAGCGTCGCCATCTACGGCCTGGGCTATGTGGGCCTGCCCCTGGCTCTGCGCTTTGCCGAGGCAGGCATCAAAGTCCTGGGCTTTGACATTGACCCCGCCAAGGTGCAAGCTCTCAACAATGGCCGCAGCTACATTGAGCGCATCACCCCCGCCACCATCGCTGCCGCACAACAGCAGGGCTTTGAGGCCAGCACCGACTTTGCCCGCACGCCTGAGGCTGATGCCCTCATCATCTGCGTGCCCACACCGCTCAACCGCTACCGCGAGCCAGACCTGAGCTTCATCACCGCCACCATAGATGCCATGCTGCCCCACCTGCGCACAGGCCAGCTCATCAGCCTGGAGAGCACCACTTGG
>CAZMMM010000169.1:0-5173 GCA_964567385.1 uncultured Comamonas sp. | reverse complement strand
GCCAAGGACTCAGGCTGGTTGTTTCAGCAATTGCTAGGCTTACCTTTGAGAAAGAAGATTAATATCTATGCTCTGGTGGCAAAGTATTATGCTTTTTCCTGGGGAAGGCCATCAAGCCATAAAGTGCTAATCAATGTAACGCACAGTGGTTTGCAAAATAAGAATTATCAAAAAAAAGTTCAATCGCTGCAATGGCGTGGATTTTACTTCCTGCATGATTTGATTCCTCTTGATTATCCTGAATACAGTCGCCCTGGTGTTCAAGAGGAGCATAAGCAGCGCCTGAACGCAATGTTGCAGCCGGAAAATGCAATTTTGGTCAACTCACGGGATACAGGGCAAGGCTTGATGGCTTATGCCATTCAGCATCAGCTTGCTTTACCGGCTGTGCGTGTTGCGCATTTGGCAGCAGCGAAACTGCCTGCTGGGGCTGATACCCCGTTGCTGCCAGGCCCGTATTTTGTGGTGCTGGGCACGATTGAAGCGCGTAAAAATCATTTGATGCTGTTGCAAGTGTGGAGGCAGATGCAGCACAGCCAGCCGCACACTTGTCCTCGTCTGGTCATCATTGGTCAGCGTGGTTGGGAGTGTGAGCAGGTACTGGACATGCTGGAGCGCTGTGCCGCCCTGAAGCCCGTGGTGCTAGAGATAGCGCGGTGCAGCGATGAGGAGCTGGCCACCTGGCTCAGGCATGCGCGGGCTTTGCTCTTTCCGTCCTTTGCTGAGGGCTATGGCATGCCGCTGGTGGAGGCGCTGGGCGTGGGGCTGCCGGTAATTGCTAGCGATTTGCCCGTGTTCAGAGAGATTGCGGGTGATGCTGCACACTACCTGCATCCCTTGGATGCTTTGGGCTGGCTCCAGGCGGTGCAGGACTTTGCCGTGCAGGACAGCCCCTTGCGCACCCAGTATTGCCAGCGTGCGCAGGCTTGGCATCCACCCACCTGGCAGACACATTTTGAAGAGGCCGATCGCCTGTTGCGGGACATGCAAGCACCCGTAGCCGCCACTGCTGCCACTGCCAGGCCATGAGTGAGGAGCGCTTGCAGCCAGCTGTGGGTCTGGCAGCCCTGTCGCCTGAGGTGCGGCTTTACGCTCTGGGGTTCTCCCGGCGCAAGCGGGCTTTTCTGCGCCAATGCCTCCAGCCCCGGCAGGTGGTATTCATCCAGCGCATAGCACAGTTGCCCACCGTGCCTACTAATGCCTGCCTGCTGCTGTGGGGTGTCCATACCCCCGACGGTCTGCCGCCGGATACACGCATTTTGCGTGTGGAAGATGGCTTTTTGCGCTCCGTGGGCCTGGGGGCTGATTTGGTGCGGCCTATGTCCTGGGTGGTAGATGGCAGGGGGATGTATTTTGATGCCCGCCAGCCTTCAGACTTGGAGGTGCTGCTGGCCAAGGCCGAGTTCAGCCCTGAGCTGCTGCAGCGCGCCCAGCGTTTGCGCCAGCGCATCGTGGCAGAAGGGGTGACCAAATACAACACTGGCCAAGGGCAGTGGCTGCGGCCAGAAGGCAAGGCGCAGGTGCTGCTGGTGATTGGGCAGGTACAGACGGACGCTTCTGTGCGTTACGGTGCGCCAGGTGTATGCACCAATATGGGGTTGCTGCAAGCTGTGCGCGAAGCCCATCCACAAGCTTGGGTGGTGTACAAACCTCACCCCGATGTGGTGGCTGGCTTGCGTCTGCCGGGCAATGATGAGGCGCAAGCCACGCAGTGGTGCGATGAGGTCGTACTGAATGCACCGGTGCAGCAGATGCTGCCCCAGGTGGATGCTGTGCATGTGATGACCTCCTTGACCGGCTTTGAAGCCTTGCTGCGCGGCTGTGCGGTGGTGTGCCACGGCATACCGTTTTATGCGGGCTGGGGTTTGACGCAGGACAGCTTGCCTATTGAGCGGCGTGCACGCAGCCTCAGTCTGGATGCCTTGGTAGCAGGTGCATTAATTCTGTATCCCTATTATTTTGCTAAAGCAGAAAAAGCCAGCTTCAGTGTGGAGCAGGCTTTGGATGCCTTGTTGCAAGCCAAACAGCAAAAAATACCTTTTTATATACGATGGTGGCGTGCCGTATTTCGTTATGGCCTGAAAATATGGGCCAAGCATGAAGAACATAAAAGAATAAAGAACGGGTAATAGCTTGAAACGCTCTTTTTTATTATTGCAAGGGCCTGCAACCCCTTTTTTTGGTGCTTTGGCTCAGGGCCTGGCGGCGGCAGGCCATGCTGTGCAGTGCATCAATTTTTGTGCCGGGGATGTTCTGCAGCACACGCTGTATGGCCGCCAGCAATCGGCGCAGCGCTTTGCCCAGCCTCTGGCGCGGCTGCCGGAATTTCTTGGCACGCTGTACCAGCAGCATGGCATTACCGACCAAGTGCTGTTTGGCGACCAGCGCCCAGTGCATCAGCCCGCCATTGGGGCGGCCAAGGCTCAGGGAGTGCGTAACCATGTGTTTGAGGAAGGCTACTTTCGCCCGCACTGGATTACGCTGGAGCGCGAGGGGGTGAACAACCACTCACTTTTGCCGCGTGATGTGGATTGGTACCGCGAAGTGGGCGAGCGCCTGGCGCAAGACCCGCAGGCCAGTAGCTTTACCAGCTCCTTCAACCGCCGTGCTGTGCATGATGTGGCCTACCATGTGGCTGGTTTGTTCAACCCGCTGCTGTTTCCCCGTTACCGCAACCATGCGGGCATGACTGCGCCGGTGGAATATGCTGGCTATATCAAACGATTTACGCAGCTACGCTTCATCCGCGAGCGTGAGAAGGTCAGGGCACGGCAGCTGGTGCTCAGTGGCAAGCCCTTTTATGTGCTGCCATTGCAGCTAAATACTGATGCGCAGATTCGCTACCACTCTCAGTTCAAAAATATGCAGGTGGTGATTGAGTATGTGATGCAGTCTTTTGCCAGAAATGCTCCGGCAGACAGCCACTTGATTATCAAGAATCACCCTTTGGATATGGGCTGGATGAACTATCCAAAAATCATCGAAAAATACGCCAAGAACTTGGATGTCAGCCAGCGTGTGCATTATCTGGAAGAGGGGGCTTGGCATATGCTGGGCTCCAAGGCGCAGGGAGTCATTACCGTTAACAGCACGGCAGGCATGGTGGCGTTGGAATACGGCACACCTACCCTGGCGCTGAGTGACCCCATCTACAAGCTGCCCGGCCTGACCAGCGAGGCCGATTTGGATGGCTTCTGGCGCGATAGCCAGCCGCCTGATACGGCGCTATTTGCCCAATTTCGCCGCTGCGTGCTGCATGCCACACAAGTCAATGGCGGCTTTTACACCCCATCAGGCATTGAGCTGGCGGTGCGCAACAGCGTACAGGTGTTGACGGCGGAGCAATCCCCCTTGGAGCGCTTGCTATGACGCTCGCCCCACCACGCCACATCCTGATTACCGGGGCCACGGGCGCGATTGGCAGCGCTTTGGCGCTGGCCTATGCCGCCCCCGGCAGGCTGCTGGTGCTGCAAGGCAGAAACGCTGAGGCTTTGCAGGCCCTGGCCCAGCGCTGCCAAGCCCAAGGGGCACAGGTGCAAACCAGGGTGCAGGATTTACGCCAGCTGGACGATTGGCGCAGTTGGCTGCGGCAATACAGTGCCGAGGTGGTGCTGGACTTGGTGGTCGTCAACGCCGGTATGAATACCGATATTGGCCCCGATGGGCAGGGCGAGCAATGGGCCGATAGCTTGGCTTTGGTGCAGACCAATCTGCTGGCAGCCATGGCCACCGTGGATGCCGTGTTGCCTAGCTTGCGTGCCAAAGGGGCGGGGCAGATTGCCTTGATTAGCTCTCTGGCGGCGTATTTTGGTTTGCCGGTTACGCCCAGCTATAGCGCGAGCAAGGCCGGTCTTAAAGCCTATGGCGAGGCATTGCGTGGCTGGCTGGCGGCTGAGGGTGTGGCGGTGAATGTGGTCATGCCCGGCTATGTGCGCTCGCCCATGTGCGATGCCATGCCGGGGCCTAAACCCTTTCTTTGGCCACCAGAGCGGGCTGCGCGGGTGATTCGGCAGGGGCTGGCGCGCAATCGGGCGCGCATCAGTTTTCCGTTTCCGCTTAATTGGGGCTGCTGGTGGCTGGCGGTGCTGCCAGCGGCTTGGTCACAACGCCTGCTGCGGTGGTTGGGTTATGGCGGCTGAGCAAGCAGGGCTTTGGTTGTGGGCTTGGGCTGGCGTAGGGCTGCTGGCCTCGGTATTGCTGGAGCGTGCTCTGCATCCCCGGCCAGTCTGGCAGCGGCCCTGGCAGGCTTGGTGCCTGCATGCCGGGGTGCTGTGCTTATGCCATGCCGCGCTCAGTCTGCTGCTGGGGCGCTCTGGCTTTGCCATGGCTTTAGTGCTGGCAGCCTGGCTGACGCTGATTTTGGTGAACAACGCCAAATACAAAGCCCTGCGCGAGCCATTTGTGTTTCAGGATTACGAATACTTTACCGATGCGTTGCGCTACCCCAGGCTGTACATCCCCTTTCTGGGGTGGGGCAAGTTTGTGGCGGCCTGCGCAGGTTTTGCAGCGGCAGTGGCCCTGGGCTGGTGGCTGGAGCCAGCCCCTTTAACTCGCTGGCAGTGGCTAGGGCAGGGCGGGGCGATTGCCCTGGAGCTGGCTGTGGCGCTGGGTCTGCTGTGGCTGGGCCAGCGTGCCGCCGCCGACCAGCGCCGGGGTTCTCTCGCCGTGCAATGCCAGCCCAAGGTGGATTTGCAAGCCTTGGGCTTAATGGCCAGCCTGTGGCAATACGCCCGTCTGGGCAGGCTGCTACCCCAGCAGTTGGGGCCGTTTGCCCAAGCGGTGCAGCAGAAGCCACAACAAACGCCTGCACCCAAATCACAGCAGCCACTAGCGGCAAAACCTGCTCCACTACCTGACTTGGTGGCGGTGCAGAGTGAATCCTTCTTTGATCCCCGAGGGCTTTGGCCGGGCATCCGCCCCGAGGTGCTGGCTGCTCTGGATGGCTTGCAGGGCGAGGCTTTTTTACAAGGCCATCTGCAAGTGCCCGCCTGGGGGGCCAATACGGTGCGCACCGAGGCAGCTTTTCTAACCGGGCTAGATGCCAGCAGCCTGGGCGTACACCGCTTCAACCCCTATCGCGCTATTGCGGCGGGCTGGCCGGTGGTGGGGCTGGCGCGTTATTTGCAAAGCCTGGGCTATTACACCTTGTGCATCCACCCCTATCCGGCAGGTT
>CAZMMM010000168.1:4588-5179 GCA_964567385.1 uncultured Comamonas sp. | reverse complement strand
GGCTGATGGGGCTGCCCGGCAGCATACGATGCACGGCCACGCCGCAGGAGTCATAGCCCCGGTATTCCAGCCGCTGCAAGCCCTGCACCAGCAGGGGAACGATATTGCGGGTGGAGACGGCTGCAACAATGCCACACATAGGACGCGCGCTTTCTGAATCAGGATAGGGAAGGGATGGGGAAGGAAGGAGCCAATGCTAAAACTGCGGTCAGGAAAGTTTTAGAAATACGCCAAGTTCGGCACGCAATGGCCGCTGGCAGGGGTGGCTGGGGGGCGGGGCTGAAAGCCGTTCACCCCGCCAGCGTGGCGCAGTCCAGGACGAAGCGGTATTGCACATCGCCGCGCAGCATGCGCTCGTAGGCGGGGTTGATGCCGTCGGCGCTAATCATTTCGATGTCGGCGACGATGCCGTGCTGGGCGCAGAAGTCCAGCATCTCCTGGGTTTCGGCAATGCCGCCAATCAGCGAGCCGGCCAGGCTGCGGCGTTTGCCCACCAGGTTGAAGACGTTGGGCGCGGGGTGGGGCTCGGCGGGCACGCCCACCAGGGCCATCGTGCCGTCGCGCTTGAGCAGGCGCAGAAAGTCGTCCAGG
>CAZMMM010000168.1:0-4578 GCA_964567385.1 uncultured Comamonas sp. | reverse complement strand
GTGTTGAGGATGAAGTCCAGGCTTTTGGCATGGGCCTGCATTTCCTCGCGGCTGCGCGACAGCACCACGGTGTCTGCGCCCAGCGCCCGGGCGGCCTCGCGCTTGGATTCGGAGGTGGTGAAGGCCACCACCTGCGCCCCCAGGGCACGTGCCAGCTTGATGCCCATGTGGCCCAGGCCGCCGATGCCGACAATGCCCACTTTCTGCCCCGGCCCCACCTTCCAGTGGCGCAGCGGTGACCAGGTGGTGATGCCAGCGCACAGCAGCGGCGCGGTGGCGGCCAGTTGCGCCTCGGGGTGGCGGATGCGCAGCACATGGTGGGCATCGACCACGATGCGCTGGGCATAGCCGCCCAGGGTGTGGCCGGGTGCATCGTCGCTGGGGCTGTTGTAGGTGGCGACCATGTGGTCGCAGTAGTTTTCCAGACCGTCGTGGCACTCATCGCACTGCTGGCAGCTATCGACGATGCAGCCCACGCCCACCAAGTCACCGGGCTGAAAGTCCGTGACCTGCGTCCCCACGGCGCTGACGCGCCCGACAATCTCGTGCCCCGGCACGCAGGGGTAGCGCGTGCCCGCCCATTCCGAGCGCACTTGGTGGATGTCGGAATGGCACAGGCCGCAATAGGCAATCTCGATTTGCACATCGTGCGTGCCGGGCGTGCGGCGGGTGATGCGCAGTGGCTCCAGGGGCAGGTCGCCCGCGTGGGCTCCGTAGGCGTGGACAATCGGCTCGGTCATAGGGTGGCTCCTTTTCTATGGATAGGGTGGGGCGGCGTGTGTTGGGCACGCTGCGCCCGGTCAGCGCCGAGTGTGCCATGCACCCGTGCCGTCGGTTGTGTCCGAAGCGGCATCCCGGCCTAGGCATAATGCCCGCTCTATGCTGCACCGTCTACGCCACGCCCGCCGCCTGCACGCCGCCACGGTGGCGGTGTTTGTGCTGGCCTGGCTGCTGGCGCTGTGGGCCAGCCTGCCCACGCGCAGCGCTGTAGTGGTGCTGGCCACGGCTCCGATCACGGCGCAGGCCGCCCCCCTGTCAGACCCCCTGGCTTGGCAGGAGGTGTGCGGTCAGACCCCGCTGGCCGAGCTGATGGCGCACTGGGCCGGGGCGCAGGTCGAACTTGAACCCGGCCACGGCCACGATGGCCATCACCCCCACCACAACGATTCCCACGCCCCCCACGCCGGGCATGACCACCATGCCGATTGCCTGCTGTGCATCCCGTGGATGAGTCCGCTGGCCGCGCCCGGGCTGCTGCCCTATGCGCCGGTGTTGCAGGCGCACCGGGCACGCGCCAGCATTCCGGCGCGGCTGCCGGTCTGGCACGCCCAGGCTCCGCTGCCTGCACGCGGCCCGCCACCGCCTCTCCACGCCTGACAGCACGCGACCCCGCTGGCTTTTGCCGAGGTGGGCGTGGCTGTTTTTTGCCGGTTTTTCCCCTTTTTTGATGAGATTGGCCCGGATTCGCAGGCGGCACTGTCGTGCCCGGCCTGCGGCTGGGCGTGGAGTTTTTTTGTGATGCCTATTCGTTTCCTGGCTGCTTCGGCGGCCATGCCTTCCTCTTCCTTGTTGCCTGCCGGGGCGCGTCCGGCCCGTTTGCATCCCTGTGCCCTGGCCTGCGCGCTGTACGCCGCCACCCTGTCTGCTGCCCCGGCGCTGGCGCAGGCTGCCCCGGAAACCACCCTGCGCGAAGTGGTGGTGACCGCCGTGCACGACCATGCCCCCGTGCAAGTGGTGGCCGACCCCAAGCAGCCGCGCCAGCCCATGCCCGCCAGCGATGCGGCGGACTACCTGAAAAGCATTCCGGGGTTTTCCGCCATTCGCAGCGGCGGCTCCAATGGCGACCCGGTGTTTCGCGGCCAGTTCGGCTCGCGCCTGCCGCTGCTGACCAATGGCACGCAGATGCTGGGCGCGTGCCCCTCGCGCATGGATGCGCCCAGTTCCTATATCTCGCCCGATACCTTTGATGCGCTGATTGTGGTCAAGGGGCCGCAAACCGTGCTCTGGGGGCCGGGGGCATCGGCGGGCGTGGTGCGCTTTGAGCGCGAGCGCCCCACGTTAGGCGCAGAGCCCGTGCAGTTCAGCGCCAGCCTGCTGGGGGCCAGCGCCGGGCGCAATGACCAGTCTGCCGACCTGGCGCTGGGCAACGCGCAGTTCTATGCGCGCGCCACGGCCAACCATTCCCACGGGCAGGATTACGAGGACGGCCAGGGCCAGCGCGTGCCCTCCGCCTGGGACAAGTGGAACACCGATCTGGCGCTGGGCTGGACACCCGATGCCGACACCCTGCTGGAGTTGAGCGCGGGCGCAGGCGATGGCCATGCCCGCTACGGTGGCCGGGGCATGGATGGCACGCAGTTCAAGCGCCAGAGCTGGGGGCTGCGCTTCGAGCGCCAGCAGCTCACGCCCTGGCTGCGCACGCTGGAAGCCCAGCTCTACCGCAACGAGGCCGACCACGTCATGGACAACTTCACCCTGCGCACACCGCCCAGCAGCGGGATGATGGCTGGCGGCATGGCCAGCAGCGTGCTGCGCACCACCACCGGGGGGCGTCTGGCGGCCACGCTGCAAACGGTGGAGGCACTCGGCGCCACCGTGGGGCTGGACTTTCTGCGCAGCCCCCATGCCCGGCGCATGGGCACGCCCAGCCAGTCCTACACCCTGCAACCCTGGGTGCGCGATGCCAAGTCCAGCCAATGGGGGCTGTTTGCCGAAATGACCTGGCAGCAGCGCCCCGACAGCCACTGGGTGGGTGGCCTGCGCCTGGACCGCGTCCAGGCATGGCGCTATCCGGCCCTGCCAGCCGACATGCACGGCGGGGGCATGCACGACATGCACGGGATGGAGGGGGGCGGCATGCACGGCGGCATGGAAGGCATGGCCGCCACCCCCATGCCTGCCGCCGCTGGCCGCGCGAGCCGCAACCACCGCAGCCGCACCCTGCCCGCAGGCTTTGTGCGTTGGGAGCACCTGGGGGCCAACGGCAGCAGCGCCTATGTCGGGCTGGGCCATGTGCAGCGCTTTCCCGACTATTGGGAGCTGATTTCCCCTGGCAACAGCGCCGCCGACCAGGGCAATGCCTTTGCCACGCTGCGCCCGGAGAAAACCACGCAACTGGATATCGGGCTGAACTGGAAAGGGGCAGAGCAGGGCCAGCAGCTCTGGGCCTCGGCCTATTGGGGGCATGTGCAGGACTACATCCTGTTTGACTACACCGACATGGCTTCCCGCGTCGGCAACGTGAATGCCCGCACCGCTGGTTTCGAGCTGGGAGCCAGCCAGCGCCTGGGTACGGCCTGGACGGTGCAAGGCACGCTGGCCTATAGCTGGGGGCGCAACACCAGCGAAGACCACCCCCTGCCACAGATGCCACCGCTGGAAGCCCGCCTGGGGCTGGACTACGCCCAGGGCGGCTGGAGCGCCGGGGCGCTGTGGCGCTTGGTGGCCGCCCAGCACCGCCACGCCAGCGGCCAGGGCAATGTGGTGGGGCGCGACCTGGGAGCCAGCGGCGGCTTTGGCGTGCTCTCGCTGCACGCGGGCTACCGGGTGAATGCCCACCTCAAATGGGCCGTGGGCATCGACAACCTGCTGGACAAAACCTATGCCGAGCACCTGAACCTGGCGGGCAACGCCGGGTTTGGCTACCCCGGCAACCAGCGCATCCACGAACCGGGCCGCACCCTGTGGCTGCGTGCGGATGTGCAGTTTTGAGGGCGTGAATACGTTCTGAGGCTGCCCCTGTACAGCGCCCGCAGCGGGCGCTGGCCGGGGCTTATTCCGCCGCAGGGCAGGCGCTGGCCCCCGGCCAATCCAGCGTCACCACGCAGCCCAGGCCCGGCTGGGCGCTGATGGCCAGCTGTGCCCCCTGGCGCAGCGCCAGGGTCTGCGCCAGCGCCAGGCCGCAGCCCAGGCCGGGGAATTCGCTGTCGCGGTGCATGCGGGTAAAGGGCTGGCCCAGTTGAGCGGCGGCTTGGTTAGGCTCAAAGCCCACGCCGTTGTCGTGCAGGCTGATATGCCATTGCCCGCCTTGCTGGTGGGCGTTGAGCTGGATATGCGGCCGAGCCTGGGGGGCGGAGAATTTGCCCGCGTTATCTAGCAGGGCGTGTATGAGCTGGCCTAGGGCTTGGGGGTCTGCTTGCAGAGTGATAGCGGTATTGGAGGCGTTAGGCCACTGCAATTGCGCTTGGGGGTATTGGGCTTGCAGTGTTTGCCACTGGGCTTGGCAGGTGGCCAGTAAATCGACAGTTTGCAGTTGCAAAGGCTGGCGGGCGGCGCGGGAGAGGGTGGTTAGCGCCTCCACCATCTGCGCCATGCGCTGGGCGGCTTCCTGCATATATCGGCCAAACTCCAGGGCATCGGCAGCGGCCTCTTGCTGTTGGGGGGCTGCGCTTTGCGCCAGGGTTTGTACGGCCTCGGTCAGCAAGGGGGCAAAGGATTGGAGGTGGCGCAGCGGTGCGCGCAAGTCATGGGCTATGGCCCGTAGCAAGGCATCGTGCTGTTGGCGCAGCAGAGCCAGTTCCTGGGTGGGGGGCATGGGGCTGGCGGGCTGCTGCATGGTGTTGCCTTTCTAAGCTTTGG
>CAZMMM010000167.1:0-5197 GCA_964567385.1 uncultured Comamonas sp. | reverse complement strand
GGCGAGGGGGTGCGCCAGTCCGTACACAAGCACCGCCAGCGCTGGGAGGAAGGCGTGGGCTACTTGGAGCGCGAGACGTTTGATGCCTTTTTGCAGCTGCCCGCGCCGCAGCGCAAGCTGATTCGCGAGGTGATTTTGACTTTTGCCCAGGTGCACAAACCCTCTGAGCACTGAGCAGGCCGTGCCGCCTGGCGATGGGCAGCATCAACATATTTAACAGTTACAAATCGTAATTTTTCGGGTAAACCCCAGTACGATGGCACGCTATGTCCAAGGCTTGTGCGCTTTCTCGTCGTCAATTTTTAAGCTGGGCCAGTGCCTCTGGGTTGGGTGCTGGCCCGCTGCTGGCGCATGCGGCTGCACCGGTGTTTGTGGTGCAAAACGAGCCTTCGCTGGGCCATGTGCTTAGCTTGCTCAAGGCCGCTTTGCAGGCAGCAGACTTTCCCGCCCGCTTCCAGGATGCCCCCATCACCACTGAAAAGCGCAATCTCTATGAAACCAGCCAGGGGCGCATTCACCTCAGCCTGCTGCCCACCTCTGCCGAGCGCCTGGATTGGGTGCGCCAAAGGCGGCTGCGCATGCTGGCCATTCCCCTGGAGCGCGGCTTGCTCGGCTGGCGTGCCTGCGTGGTGCTCCAACAGCATAAAGACCTGTTTGCCCATATCCAGCACAGCGGGCAGCTGCAACAGTTTGTGTTTGGCCAGGGTGCCAGTTGGTGGGACAGCTTTATCTACCGCCAGGCGGGTATTACCGTGCGTGAAGTGCAAGACTGGCGTGCGGGGGAGTTCGCCCAGCAAATGGAGTCTGGGCAAATGCACGCCTTCCCCATGGGGCTGGAGGAGCTGCACAGCTTTTTTCTGCCGCATTTTCAAAAGCGCCACCCCCAGTTGGTGCTAGACCAGCATTTGCTGCTGCACTACCCTTGGTATCGCTTTTTATGGGTCAGCCCCCACCCCAGCGCAGACGATTTATATAGCGCCCTGCAATTGGGCTTTGAGCGCCTGGTGCGCAGTGGCGAGTTTTTACGCCTCTGGCAGCAGCTGCGCCCTGCGCTGGCGCCGTCTGTGTGGCAAAACCGCAGGGTGCTGCGCCTGCGCAATCCGTGGTTTGGCCCGGAAATCATTCCTGAACATTTCCAGCACCTGCTGCTTGCCCCCGAGGCTGTCGCGCCATGAGCCAGCCCGCAGCAGCAGCGCCCGCTGCAACCAGCTTGTACCAGCAGTTTCGCCTTCGCCTGCTGCCCTTGTTGCTGCTTGCTTTTGTGCTGACTGCCGCAGTGACTGCTGCCACTAACTACTACCAATTTACCCAGCAGGAAGACAAGCGGCGAAATGAGACGCTGCAAGCCTTTGCCCAAGCCCTGCTCAAGCCCCTGTGGGATTGCGATGGCACGGCCAGCAGCAGCATTGTGGAAGCCATGACCCAGCTGCCCCATGTGCAAAGTGTGCGGGTGCAGGATTTGTGCAATGCACGCAGCATCAGCACCGCCCAGAGCATCAACCCTTTAGACCTGGATATGCGCGAGCAGACCCTGCACTACAGCGATGAAAGAGGGCGCAGCTTTCATGTGGGGGAGTTGGCGCTGGGCTTTAGCCCTATGTCTTTTAGCATTGCCTCTTCCAGCGGGCTGTGGCAGCAGTTAATTATTTTTGCCAGCATGCTGGTGGCCGTCATGCTGAGCGCGGCCTGGGTGTTTGAGCGCATTGTGGGCCGCCCCTTGGCACGGCTGCGCCAGGCCATGCGTTCACACCGCGAGCTGCCCAGCATTCCGGCCAGTTGGGCGCAAGAGGTGCGTGAGGTTTGCCAGACCTACAACCACCAGGTGCAAGAGCTACGCCGCCAGGCCCGCCACGACCCGCTGACTGGCCTGGGCAACCGCATGCTGCTGAACGAGCATTTAGCGCATGCCATCACTCGCGCCCAGCGCCAGGGTACGCACGGCCATGTGCTGCTGCTGGATTTGAACTGGTTCAAGGCTATCAACGACACCCACGGCCATGCTGCTGGTGATGCGGTGCTAAAAATCGTGGCGCAAAGGCTGCGCGAATGCGTGCGTGAAAGTGACTTGGTGGCCCGCCTGGGCGGCGATGAGTTTGTGGTGCTCAGTACCGACTTGAGCGGTGCCAACGACATCGAAACACTGCTAGCGCGTATCAAGCATGCCGTCATCCAGCCGATCGCTTGGGAGGGGCACGCGTTGCAAGTAGGGGTGAGCATTGGCGTAGCCCAGTTCTTGCGTGACGGCTGCACCAGCGCCGCCCTCCTCGCCCACGCCGATGCCGCCATGTACGGCGACAAGCAGCGCGAGCGTTAGCGTGTGCTGGGGCAGTCTTAGTCCAGCTCTACCACAGATGCCAGAATACTCATCCCATCTGCCGAGAGCGTGCCGCGCACTTCCACCTCCATACCCACCGCCAGCTGCTGGGCCGTGCCGTCGATGAAGCGGCTCTGACCAAAGTACACCGTGATGCCGCGCACCTCAAAGCGTGAGGCGGCCCAATCCAGCGCGGTAATGCGGCCTTCGATTTCCAGCCCATTGGTGCTATCCAGGCGGCGCTCCAGTTCCACCTCATCGGCCAGCAGCACGCCGTTGACCAGTCGCCCCTCCACATCCACCAGGCTGCCGACCGCCAGGCTGGCCGGAAACTTGCGGGCCTGGCTGGCATCCACCGTCACCCCAGAGACGACGAAACGGCGCGCACCATCCATCTGCGTCACATAGCCTTCAATGTCGGCGGCCACCCCGTTGGCTGTGGAGCCTGTGTTGTTGCCGTCCCCCCAGGCCGTGTTTTGCAGCGGTGTCAGCGCCAGGGCCAGCCACTGGCCATTGGCCTGCTGTTCGGGCAGCAGCCGCATGCGCAGCCACTGGCCGTTGTCCACGCTGCTCTGGGGCAGCGCGGCGTAAGAGATACTGGCACTGCCCGCCGTGAAGCTGCGTGCCACGGGGTCATGGTTGCTGATGGGGGCAACGAGCTTGTACGGCTCATCCCGGTCATCTTCCACATCGATGCGGCTGGCCAGCACCACGCCCTGCGGGTTGCGCTGGCCGTGTACCTCCACCACCGTGCCCAGGCGCAGTGTGGCGGCGCGCCCTTCTTCGAACCAGGTGGTGGGGTCATAGCGCACGGCCTGGCCCAGCACCACCATCTCGCTGTCATTCAGGGCGGTGATCGGCCCCTCTATCTCGCTGGCGTAGCGCACTTCCTGGGCCTGGCTGGTCGTCACGCCGTTGCTGCCTGCCTGGGGGGCGCTGGCCACAATCTCCACCACCATGCCCAGCTTGAGGGCCTCGGGCGAGCTGGCCTGGCCTTCCTCATCCAGCACGCGGGCCGAAGCCATGTCGTAGCGCACGCCGTTGACCAGCACTGCGCCCAGCCCATCCACCGTGCCCTTGGCATAGACCAAGGGAGTGGCAGGGCTGGTGGGTATGCCGGGGGTGGCAGCGGCATCGTCCCCACTGCCACTGCCACCACCGCCGCAAGCGGGCAGTGCCAGGGCGCACAGCAGCAGGGGCACGGCCCAGCGCGGCCCAGGATGAGAAACAGGGGCAGAAAGCCGGGGGGATGAAGGGTGAGGGTGCGCGTTGGATGCAGTGTGCAATGTCATGCTCAATGGCCTTTACAAGTTTTACCAAGGTTGAATGAATGGGTGAAGGCATAGTCTGCTGGGCCAGCACTAAACCGCGCGTGAACCGCCCGTTCATGCACTGTTTAAGCAAGCGCCCGTAAGATGGCGCGATGAACCTGCCTGCTTTCCGCGCCCCTTTGTGCCCCTCCCTTGTGCCCCCCTGGTGCCGCGCCATTGCGCTGCTGCTGGCGCTGGCCTGCGGCGGCTCCTGGGCGCAGGCCGAGCATGACAACGTGCGCCGCGACGTGCATTCAGGCAAGCTCAAGCCGCTGGCCGACATCCTCAGCAACGTGCAGCAGCGCCATGCGGGCCGCATCGTGGACATTGACCTGGAGCGTGGGGCCGATGGCAGGCGCTGGTATGAAATCAAAATCCTCAACGGGCAGCGCCTGGAGCTGTATATCGATGCCGTCACTGGCCAGGAAATCCCCAAGCCTCATACCGCCAGCCCGCACCTGCTGTCGATGAGCGCCCTGCTGCGCCAGGTGCAGGCCAGCCATCCAGGCATGGTCCTGAAAATCGAACTGGAGGACGACCCTGGCATGCCCCCCTACTACGAGCTGCAACTGCTCGGCCAGGACGGGCGCGAGACGTTGCTGCGTGCCGATGCCCACAGCGGTCGTATCCTGGACGAGCCGCCCATTCAGCTGGCGCAGGCCGCCCGCCTTCAGCCCATGCACCAGGTGGTCGAACGCCTGGAGCAGCACCTCCAAGGCCGCGCCATTGAGGCCGAACTCAAAACCACCCGCCAGGGCCGCAGCTACTACGAGGTAGAGCTGCTGCTGGAGACTGGCCGCAGCGCGGAAGTGCATGTCGATGCCGTCAGCGGCGCAGTGGTTGACGAAGACGAGCTGCGCTGATGCGGGTACTGATTGTGGAAGACGACCGCGCACTGGCCGACGGCTTGCAGACCGTGCTGGCCGAGGCGGGCATGATTGCCGAAACCTGCGCCGACGGCCACCAGGCACAGGCGCTGGGCTGCATCGAGCGCTATGACGCGGCGGTGCTGGACTTGGGCCTGCCGCAGCAAGATGGCATGTCCGTGCTGCGGCACTGGCGCGAGCAGGGGCAAACCTTCCCGGTGCTGGTACTGACCGCACGCGGGCGCTGGAGTGACAAGCTGGCCGCCTTCCAGGCCGGGGCTGACGACTACCTGACCAAGCCCTTTCTGCATGACGAGGTGGTGACGCGGCTGCGCGTGCTGCATCGGCGTGCCGGGGGCAATGCCCAGCCAGTGCTGCGCATCGGCCCGCTGTGCTACGACACCCTGGGCGACCGCTTCACCCTGGATGAGCAGCCGCTGGCCCTGACAGCGCAGGAGCACCGCATTCTGGCCTTTCTGAGCAACCGCCAGGGGCAGGTTGCCAGCCGCAGCGACATTGCCGAGCATGTGTACGCCCGTGACCTGGACCCCGACTCCAACACCCTGGACGTGCTGATTGGCCGCATCCGCCGCAAGCTAGCGCCCCACAGCCTCATCCACACCGAACGGGGCCGGGGCTTTTGCCTGCACGATGGCACAGCACGCAACAGCAGCAGCCCATGACAGGCCCGCCCAACCGCCGCCGCA
>CAZMMM010000166.1:0-5225 GCA_964567385.1 uncultured Comamonas sp. | reverse complement strand
GGACGACAGCAAGCCGGTAGCCCAGAAGTACATGGCCGGGTCAGGCGAACCATCTGGGCGGGTGACAGCGCGTACCACAGCGGCAAATGGCCCTTCAGTGCCGGCCTTGAGCATGGCAATCACCGGAATAATGGTCAGGAAGATGCCAGCAAACAGCTTGGCCACCTCAAACATCGGGTCCCAACTGAACTGATTGGCCTCGTGTACGCGGCGCGAGGTGGTCAGCAGGGAAATCACCGTCACCACAATCAGTCCCAAGTCACGCGCCAAGCCGGGCAAGCCCACTTCTGTGCCTGCGATGTCAAAGACCACATCGCTTTTCCACATACCGCTCATCAGCACCAAGCTGACCACCACACCCAGCAACACAAAGTTGAACTTGCCATCAAAGCCCAGGCGCTCTTGCTTGGCCGTATCGGGCACGGGGTGGGGGCGCATGGCATTACCTTCTTGGCGCAGCATCCAAGTATCCAGCACAAAGAACATGGCCAGCAAAATCAGCACCAAAGCCAGGGTTTCAGGCCAGATGTGGAAGAACGTCCAAGTAAAAGGCACACCCTTCAAAAAGCCCAAGAACAGCGGTGGGTCACCCAGCGGTGTCAGCGAGCCGCCCGCGTTCGACACCACAAAGATGAAGAACACCACAATATGCGTCATGCGCGAACGCTGCACGTTGGCGCGAATCAAGGGGCGAATCAGCAGCATGGATGCGCCCGTAGTGCCCATAAAGCTGGCCAGCACTGCGCCAATCGCCAAAATGCCGGTATTGAGCAAGGGCGTGCCCGTCAGGCTACCGCGTATATAGATGCCCCCAGCCACCACAAACAAGGCCGTGAGCAAAATCACAAAAGGCAGGTACTCAGCCAGCAAGGCATGCACCAGGTTGACAAAAGCTGCATTCGCGCCAAAAACGGCGGCAAAGGGCAACAAAAACGCCAGCGCCCAGCCAGCGGTAATCTTGCCAAAGTGGCTGTGCCACACATTGGGCAGCACCAAGGGCAGCAGCGCAATCGAGAGCAACACCCCCGCAAAAGGCACGCCCCAGGCCAACGACAAACTACCACCATCTATCGCTGCAGCTTGGGCCAAGCCGGGCAAGCCAAAGGTCAGACACAAAACCGCAAGCCAAAGCTTTGCGCCAATTTTCTTTGTCACAACTGTTCTCCTCATGCAATGTGCGCAAACGCGGCCGCAAATGGAGTGAGAGTGTAAAGGCTTCAGTCGCCCTAGCCTCTCCAATGACTGCACCAATGCCCCAGCGCCACCCCATAAATTTTTGCTGCAGTGCAACAAAATACTTGCAAAAAAACAAAACCACCCTATAATTGGCTCCATGCTGCACTGCAACATAAGGATTTTTATGAGGTGGGCAGTCGCTTTTTTACCTGTTTTTTAAATTGACGAAGGAAACCACCATGTCTCTCACCCCCGAGCAAGTCCTGAGCGCCCACAAAGCCAACATCGACACCGTATTCGGCCTGACCAGCAAAGCCTTTGAAGGCGTAGAAAAACTGATCGAGCTGAACCTCAACGCCTCCCGCGCTGCTTTGAACGAAGTAGCTGCCCATAGCCAAGCCCTGGCTGCAGCCAAAGACGTGCAAGAGCTGGTAAACCTGCAAACTGCCTTCTTCCAGCCCCTGGGTGAAAAAGCTGCCGCTTACAACCGCCACATCTTCAACATCGCCAGCAACACCGGCGCTGAGCTGCAAAAAGCCCTGGAAGACAAGTCTGGCCAATACCAGCAAAGCTTCAACAGCTTGGTAGAAGCTACTGCCAAAAACGCACCTGCCGGCTCCGAAACTGCTGTTGCCATGATGAAGAGCGCCGTCTCTGCTGCCAACAACGCTTTTGAGTCTGTGCAAAAAGCTGTGAAGCAAGCCTCCGACATGGCTGAAGCCAACATCAAGGCCGTGACCACTGCTACAGCCGCACCTGCTGCCAAGAAGTAATCACACAAAAATTTTGGGGGTATTGCAAGACGAAGGGTTTACCCTATAATCAGCCCCATCAGCTTGTTTATCAAGCGACCAGTTGTCTCCTTGGATCCTCTTGAAACCTCTCGTTTCTGGATCCCTTCCAGCCCAGTCCTTGACTGGGCTTTTTTTTGCCTGTCACTTACTGCACTGCAAGAGGCTTGCTATCCCTGATAATTGACGTTTACGTTAACGACAACTGAAGGAGCAAATCATTATGGATATCGCAGGCAAATCTTTTCTCGTCACAGGTGCGGCCTCTGGCCTGGGCGAGGGCGTAGCCCGCATGCTGGTGCAAGCGGGTGGCCAGGTCGTACTGGCCGATATGCAAGCGGACAAAGGCCAGGCCATTGCCCAGGAGATTGGTGCCCAATTCATCCGCTGCGATGTCACGCAAGAGGCTGATGCCCAAGCCGCCGTTGCCAAAGCTGCCGAGCTGGGTAAGTTCATGGGTCTGGTCAACTGTGCTGGCGTAGCACCCGCTGAAAAAATCGCCGGTAAACAAGCCCACGGCCTAGAGAGCTTTAGCAAAACCATCCAAATCAACCTGATTGGCAGCTTCAACATGATTCGTCTGGCCGCCCAAGCCATGCTGGCCAACGAGCCAGAAGCCACAGGCGAGCGCGGTGTGCTCATCTCCACCGCCAGCATTGCCGCCTATGAGGGGCAAATGGGCCAAGCCGCTTATGCCGCATCCAAGGGCGGCGTGGTCAGCATGACCCTGCCCATTGCCCGCGACCTGGCACGCAGCGGCATCCGCAACCTGAGCATTGCCCCTGGTATTTTTGGCACCCCCATGATTTTTGGCATGCCGCAAGAGGTGCAAGACTCCCTGGCCGCCAGCATCCCCTTCCCCAGCCGTTTGGGCAAGCCTGCTGACTTTGCCAAGCTGGTACGCCATATTTTTGAAAACGACATGCTCAACGGTGAAGTCATTCGCCTGGACGGCGCTCTGCGCATGGGCCTGAAGTAATCAAAAAAGCCAAGAAAGGCATGCACTTGCCGTGGTTTACCATTGGCTGCATGCCTTTTTTGCGTTTTGCCTGGATTTTGCTATGCAGCGGCCTGCTTGCAGCTTGCAGCCTGCCGCCTTTGCAAGGCCGCAGCGTCAGCGTTGCCATAGAGGCCAGCACCGCAGCCCATGCCCCCCTAGGCTTGCTCAGCAGCCAGCTGCAGCAACAGGCCGCCCCACCTGCTGCGCATAGCGGTATTTACCCACTGGATGACCCCACCGAGGCCTTTAACACCCGTCTGCAGCTACTGCACAACGCCCAGCACAGCCTGGATGTGCAGTACTACATCTGGCGCAAAGACCATAGCGGCCAGCGCCTGCTACTGGCGCTACTGCAAGCCGCTGACCGTGGGGTGCGCGTGCGCTTACTGCTCGATGATGCAGGCACCCAGGGCCTGGACCCTATGCTCCAGGCGCTAGAGGCCCACCCCAACATAGAAGTGCGCTTATTCAACCCCTTCGTGTGGCGCTGGCCCAAGGTCTTGAGCTATCTATGGGATTTTCAGCGCCTGAACCGGCGCATGCACAACAAATCACTCACGGCTGACAACCACATCAGCATTGTGGGTGGCCGCAATATTGGCGATGAATACTTTGGCACTGCGCAGCACAACGCCCATTTTGCAGACCTGGATTTACTGGCACTAGGCCCTGTGGTGCAGGCCATCTCAAATGACTTTGACCGCTACTGGGCCAGCCTCTCGTCCTACCCGCTTGCACGCATCGTGCGCCAGCCCCACAGCCTCAGCCTGCAACAGCTGCGCGAGCAGCAAGCCCAGCAGCCTATCACCACCACGCCTACACCGCTGCTAAACGAAAAAACCCTGCTCTGGGCCAGCGCCCACCTCATTAGTGACGACCCCGCCAAGGCCCTGGGCACAGCCACGCAACAAGCCCTGATTGGGCCGCAGCTCAGCCAGGCTTTAGGGCAGCCTATGCATACGGTGGATTTAATTTCGCCTTACTTTGTGCCCACAACGGCAGGGGTGCAGGCCCTGACCCAACTCCAGCAGAGCGGTGTGCGTGTGCGCGTACTGACCAACTCTTTGGCGGCTACGGATGTGGGCATCGTGCATGCAGGCTATGCACGCCACCGCCCTGCCCTTTTACAGGCCGGTATCGCCTTGTATGAGCTACGGGGGCAGGGGCAAAGCGGGCTACGCCGTCAGCGCCCGCTGCGCCAGCGCCTGCAGCAGCGCTGGCGGCTGGCCAGCAGCGGTGCCAGCCTGCACGCAAAAACTTTTGCCGTAGATGGGCAAAGAGCGTTTGTCGGGTCGCTGAATTTTGATCCACGCTCCCTGCTGCTTAATACGGAAATGGGCCTAGTTATTGAAAGCCCTGCGCTGGCCCAGCAAATCAGCGCTACTTTTGACGAAGAAGTACCCTGGCACGCCTACCAGGTAGAGCTGGACGGTACAGGCCAGCTGCAATGGCGCAGCCGCCTTAATCAGCCCCGCTCGCGCCAAGACCATACGCCCCCCATCACCGAACAGCTTGAGCGGCAAGAACCCAATAGCCGCTGGTGGCAGCGCTGGGGCATACGCTTGCTGCAACAGCTGCCGATTGAGCCTTTACTTTAAATAATGGTAAGCCCTGGGCCTCTTAGCCCCCGGGCAGGCGCGATAGTTCTCGCTCAATGCCCTGCACATCGCTGGTTTGGCGGGTAATTTTCACGCGCAAATCATCAACCCGTGCCTGGTAGAGCTCGGGCTTACTCTCTTCCAGCTCAGTTTTAGCGGGTGCGCCGTCGTTGTATTCCGCTTGCAAAATGCGCAAACGCTCCTGCGCCTTATCCAGCTCAGACTGCAAAATAGCGCGCGCATCGTTGTCACGCACACGCTGCTGGCTATTTACCACCTGGGCGGCTGCCGGCCCCGGGGTGGTGGTGCGCGCTGCAGGGGCTGCTGCGCTGCTGCTAGTATTACTACGCGGTGCAGGGGCAGCAGGCGCTGGGGAGGAGGGGCGGGTATGCACCACAGTGACTGAGCCCCCATCAATTTCACGGCAATTACGCTGGCGCGCAATGGACGCATTATTGGTGTACTCATTGCCACAGCGATAAATCTTATCTTGGGCTGCCGCTGGCTCTGCGTGCAGTGCGGTGATCAGCACCACTGCAGCACTGCCAAACCATGCCAAGCCTTGCTTCATGCCAAGCCTCCTTTCCATACCAATAAACCCGCTATTGTGCAATAAGAGCCATGATTTTTTAGCTATGGTCGCTATAGACGAAAAAAAGA
>CAZMMM010000165.1:0-5227 GCA_964567385.1 uncultured Comamonas sp. | reverse complement strand
CCATCCTCGGCCCCGAGATGAAGTCCACCGGCGAAGTCATGGGCGTGGGCAAGACCTTTGGCGAAGCCTTTGTGAAAAGCCAATTGGGCGCGGGTGTCAACCTGCCCACCGAAGGAAAAATCTTCCTGACCGTGAAAAACGCCGACAAATCCCGCGCTGTAGAAGTCGCCAAAGATTTGGTGGCTATGGGCTTTAGCCTGGCCGCTACCAAGGGCACGGCGGCAGCTTTGCAAGCAGCAGGCTTGGCGGTGCAGCCCGTCAATAAAGTGGTGGAAGGTCGCCCGCACATCGTGGACATGATTAAGAACGGCGAAATTGCCATGGTCATCCACACCGTGGAAGACCGGCGCAACGCCATTGCTGACTCACGCGCCATCCGCACCAGCGCCTTGGCTGCCCGCGTCACTACCTTCACCACCTTGTTTGGCGCTGAGGCCGCAGTGGATGGCATGAAAGCCATGCGCTCTGGCCCGCTGGAGGTGTACTCCGTACAGGAGCTGCTGGCACAGTTGGCTGATTAAGAAGCCTCCCCGCTACCTTGGCCAAGAGGTAAACGGGGTGTAAACAAGGGCTAAAGGGGCTGGCAAACCGCGCCAAACGCGGCATAATTCGCCCCTGACCTAGATGACACCGCCGCGCGATTGTTTGCGCGGCGGTTTACTTTTTTGGGCTACCGACTGGCAAGGGGTAGCGCAGCCATAGATGGAGAAATGAAACATGGCAACCATTCCAATTACCAAACGTGGGGCAGAGAAACTCAAGGCCGAGCTGCACCAGCTCAAGACGGTGGAGCGCCCTGCCGTGATTGCCGCCATTGCCGAGGCACGCGCCCAAGGCGACCTGAGCGAAAACGCCGAATACGAAGCCGCCAAAGACCGTCAGGGCTTTATCGAAGGCCGCATCATGGAAGTGGAGGGCAAGCTCTCCGCCGCCCAGGTGATTGACCCCAGCAGCCTGGATGCTGGTGGGCGCGTGGTGTTTGGCGCCACCGTTGATTTGGCCGATGAAGACACCGGCGCAGAAGTGACCTACCAAATTGTGGGTGAGGACGAGGCTGATCTCAAGCTGGGCCTGATTAACGTCTCCAGCCCTATTGCCCGCGCCCTGATTGGCAAGGAAGAGGGGGATATCGCCGTAGTCATGGCTCCCGGTGGGGAGCGCAGCTATGAAGTGGTGGCCGTTAAATATATGTAGATGCTTGCTGGAATGGGCTGCCGAACAGCCCATTCCATTCGTTAGTAAGGCAGCAGCTAGGCGGTTAAGCGGCTTGATCGCTCAAGGCTTGTAGCAGCCGTTGGTGGATGCCGCCAAAGCCGCCATTGCTCATGCACACAATCTGGTCGCCGGGCTGCACAGCGGCCAGCACCTGCTGCACCAGGGTGTCGATATCGCCAGCGGTCTGGCCTGCTTCACCTAGGGGCAGCAGCGCCTCTTTGGCATCCCAATCCAGACCTGCGGTGTGGCAAAAGGCCAAATCCGCTTCTTTGAGTGACCAGGGCAGTTGCGCCTTCATCGTGCCCAGCTTCATGGTGTTGCTGCGTGGCTCGAACACGGCCAGAATGCGCACCGCTTGGCCGACGCGGGCGCGTAGCCCGTCTAGCGTGGTACGGATGGCCGTGGGGTGGTGGGCAAAATCGTCATACACCGTTACGCCGTTGACGGTGCCGCGCAGCTCCATACGGCGGCGCACGTTGTGAAAGCTGGCCAGGGCAGTGCAGGCTTGTTCGGGCGCTACGCCCACATGCTGGGCGGCGGCAATGGCCGCCAGGGCGTTGAGCTGGTTGTGCTCGCCGCTCAAATCCCAGCGCACATGGCCGACTTTTTTGCCGCGCAGCAGCACGGCAAAGTCATGGTGCTGGCCTTGGGCGGTGAAGTCGCTAACGGCGCTGCCAAAGCTGCGCTGCTCGCTCCAGCAGCCTTGGTGCAGTACGCGCTGTAAAGGCTCTTCCAAGCCGTTGACAATCACCTGACCGCTGGCCGGTACGCTGCGCAGCAGGTGGGCAAACTGGCGCTCAATCGCGGCCAGGTCGGGGAAGATGTCGGCGTGGTCAAATTCCAGATTGTTCAGCACGGCAGTGCGCGGGCGGTAATGCACGAATTTGCTGCGCTTGTCGAAAAACGCGGTGTCGTACTCGTCAGCCTCAATCACAAACAGCGGGCGCTCTTGCCCGGTCACTTGTGCCCCTAGGCGGGCAGATACGCCAAAGTCCAGCGGCACGCCGCCCACTAAAAAGCCCGGTTGCAGCCCCGCGTATTCCAAAATCCAGGCCAGCATGGAGGTGGTTGTGGTTTTGCCATGCGTCCCCGCCACTGCCAGCACATGGCGGCCTTGCAAAATGTGCTCACTAAGCCACTGTGGGCCGCTGGTGTAGGGCAAGCCCTGGTCCAGAATGGCCTCCATCAGGGGGAATTTCGGGCTGCCATCAGCCAGGCGGGCGCGGCTGACTACGTTGCCCACGACAAATAGGTCGGGAGGGGAGGGCAGTTGCGTTAGCTGCTCTGCGCCATAGCCTTCGATGAGTTCAATACCCAAGGCGCGCAGCTGGTCGCTCATGGGGGGGTAAACACCGGCATCACAGCCAGTCACGGTATGCCCTGCCTCGCGGGCCAGGGCGGCCAGGCCACCCATAAAGGTGCCGCAAATGCCAAGTATGTGTATATGCATGGGGGGCGATTCTACGGGGCTTGCTGACCTAGGTACGAACAGTCCGTTTCGCATACCAAATATTCCCAACCACCCAGAACAGAAGAAGGGCTGGCAATACTTCCGGCTTCAAAATAAAGCTAAAGACAACGGCCAGTAGAAAGACTATCCAGCGAAATGGCAGCGAGCGGCGCTTCGGGTTTTTGGGTGCAGCTTTAGGCTTGCGGCTAGCTTGGGGTGTTTGTTGCCGCTGCTCTAGCATGCCGATGACTTGGCTCACGATGTGCTCTTGTCTTGTGGGCTGTGGTGCAGGAGTGGGGATAGCCTGTTGGGGCGTAGCCATTGCTGTGCGCTGGTGCTCTTGCTCTGCCCAGGCCAGGAGGGCTTCAACATAGGCAACATAGTCCCCGTCAGCAGGGCCATGTGGGTCGCTCAAGCCTGGGGGCGGCTGCTGGTGGGCCAGAGAGTTGGTCAAGGAAGGAATCATGGCAAGGATGGAGAGTGAATCAGTCAAGCGCCCCATTTTGCCCTTGCTTTCGGGAGTTGGCCCTTGCGGCACCTTGTGGTGCTTATGCCGCTATTGCGCCAACATCCCCTCAAACCCATTTTGCCGCCAGGCTTCAAACACCGTGACTGCTACGGCGTTGGAGAGGTTGAGGCTGCGCTGCTCGGGCCGCATGGGCAGGCGTAGCCGCTGGGCAGAGGGGAAGCTGTCGCGTACTGCTGGCGGCAGGCCCTGGGTTTCGCAGCCAAATACAAAATAATCCCCGGGTGCAAATTGCAGTGTAAAAGCGTTGCTGCTGGCATGGCGGGTCATGGCAAACATGCGTTCTGCTGGGGGCTGTTGCTGCTCGATAAAAGCCTGCCAGCTACTGTGGCGCAACACACGGGCGTATTCGTGGTAATCCAGGCCAGCGCGGCGCATATAGCGGTCTTCCATGGAAAAGCCTAGTGGCTCTATCAGGTGCAGCTGGCAGCCGGTGTTGGCCGCCAGGCGGATGATGTTGCCCGTGTTGGGCGGAATTTCAGGGTGAACAAGAACAATATGAAACATAGCGGGCGCGATTGTCATGCTAATTGTTTGGCTGATTGGGCATTGTGGCTGCTGGTGGCGCAGGGGTGCGTGCCAGGCAGAGGACTTCAATATGCGTAAAGCCCGCTGCCCGCAAAGCTTGGCAGGCGGCGTACAGGCTGGCACCGGTAGTCATCACATCATCTACCAGCAGTAGTTTGCTGGTGCTGAGCTGGGCTGGGGCGGGGCTGTGAAAGGCTTGTGCCAGATTGCGCAAGCGCTGGGCACGGCTTAAGCCACGCTGGCTGTGCGTGTGCTGTTGGCGCAGCAGCCATTGGGGGCGGTGTTTGTCAGGGGCTAGCAGTTGGGTGATTTGTGCGGCTTGGTTATAGCCGCGCTCACGCAGGCGTTGGGTGGCTAGCGGCATGGGTATGAGCGCATCGGCTGCGGCCACTGCGGCCATGATGGGCGCTTGTGGCAGTAATAAGTAGCGCAGCAAATGGGCGGCCAAGGCGGGTTGTTGACCCAGCTTCCAGCGGCTAATCAAGCCTGCCCAGGGGTAGCCATAGTCCACCGCCACATGGCAATGCTGCCAGGGTGGGGGCTGGCGCAGGCAAGCACCGCACAGGCGGGCATGGGCTTGCAGCAGGCCGCAGCCTGGGCAGCGTGGCAGTGGGCGTGGGGCAAAGGCGTTTTGGCAGGCAGGGCAGAGTGGCCCGCCCGCTCCCCAAGCGTGGCAGGCCTGGCATTGGCAGGGCAGGCGGGTGGATAGCCATGTGCGCAGTCTTGTTGGCATGGCTTCAATATACTGCGCGGCCATCAACCCCGGCACTTGCGCTAGGGGCTGCACCCTGTTTTTTCGCATGATTTCCTCTGAATACACCCCTCCCCTGATTGACCCTGTTGCTACTGCCCGCTGGCAGCAATCGGCCCCACCGCAAGCGCCCTGGCTGCATGAGGAGGTGGGCCAGCGTATGCAAGAGCGCCTGGGCTGGATGGCCAAGCAACCCCAATCCTGGTGCCATTGGGAGGCCATGCGCGGCGGCTTGCAAACCCATCAAGCGATTACCCAGCGCTACCCGCAAGCGCGCTGCTATGTGGTAGAAACCGCGCCCGCCTGCCAAACTGCTGCTCAGCAGCATTGGCAGCAGGCGTGGTGGCAAAAAATCCGTCAGCGCACCAGCGCCCCCCAGCTGCAGATGCCGGAGGCTGGCAGCATGCAGATGCTGTGGGCCAATATGCTGCTGCAGCGCGTGGCTGACCCAGCGGCTTTGCTGCAGCAATGGCAGCAATTGCTGGCAGTGGATGGGTTTTTAATGTTCTCTTGCCTGGGGCCAGATAGCTTGCGCAATCTCGGCCAGCTCTACCAAGCCTTGGGCTGGCCAGCGCCTCACCACGCATTGACTGATATGCACGATTGGGGCGACTGGTTGCTGCTGGCCGGTTTTGGCGAGCCGGTGATGGATATGGAAACCATCAGCCTGAGCTTTGCCAGCCCCCAGCGCCTGCTGCAAGAGCTGCGCGAGCTGGGGCGAAACTTTCACCCTCAGCGCTGGTCGCATTGCCGAGGC
>CAZMMM010000164.1:0-5230 GCA_964567385.1 uncultured Comamonas sp. | reverse complement strand
TCGCCATTTGTTTTTAATAGTTATAAAAAAGGAGTTTTCTAATGAATAACAATATCCAAAATATGCGTGTTGCCATTTTGGGCGCAGGCCCCAGCGGCTTGGCCCAGCTGCGAGCTTTTGACGCTGCCCGCCGTGCTGGCAAAGCTGTGCCTAAAGTTGTTTGCTATGAAAAGCAGTCTGACCTGGGCGGCATGTGGAACTACACTTGGCGTACCGGCCTGGATGCCTATGGTGAGCCAGTACACGGCAGCATGTACCGCTACCTGTGGTCCAACGGACCCAAGGAGTGTCTGGAGTTTGCCGACTACAGCTTTGAAGAGCATTTTGGCCGCCCGATTGCCTCTTACCCACCCCGCGCCGTTTTGCGTGACTACATCATGGGGCGCATTGAAAAAAGTGGCCTGCGCGAGCAAATCAAGTTTCTGCACTCTATCCAATGGGTGGAATATGACGAGAACAGTAAAAAATTCAGCGTCACCGTTCGCGATATGAAGCAAGACCGCAACTTTACCGAGCAGTTTGACTGGGTGGTAGTGGCGACCGGCCATTTCTCCACGCCCAATGTGCCGTATTTTGAAGGCGTGGAAAACTTCCCAGGCCGCGTATTGCACGCCCATGATTTCCGCGATGCCTGTGAATTTACCGACAAAAATGTGCTCTTGGTAGGCAGCAGTTATTCCGCTGAAGATATTGGCACACAGTGCTACAAATATGGTGCCAAATCCATCACTTTCAGCTACCGCTCTGAACCCATGGGCCTGGACTGGCCTGCCGCCTTTAGCGAAAAGCCCCTGCTCAAGCGTGTAGAGGGCAACACCGCCTACTTTAAAGACGGCAGCAGCACCGAGGTGGACGCCATCGTGCTATGTACAGGCTACCAGCACCACTTCCCCTTCCTGCCCAATGACTTGACGCTGCGCACGCGTAACCGCCTCTATCCCGCAGACTTGTACAAGGGCATTTTCTGGATGGATAACCCCCACCTGATTTATCTGGGCATGCAGGATCAGTACTACACCTTCAACATGTTTGATGCCCAAGCCTGGTATGCGCGTGATGTGATTTTGGGCGACCTATCCCTGCCCAACAAGCAGGCTATGCGCCAGGACAGCCAGCGCTGGTTAAACAAAGAAGAGTCCACCACCAGCGTGGAGGAAGACATCGACTTCCAGGCCGCCTATATCCGCGACCTGCTCAAGCCTACGGACTACCCCAGCTTTGACGTGGAAGGCATGGCCACCTTGTTTAAGGAATGGAAGCACGACAAGCAAAAAGACATTCTGGGCTACCGCAACCGCAGCTACCGCTCCACCATGACGGGAACCATGTCTCCACCGCACCACACCCCCTGGATGCAGGCCATGGACGACTCGCTAGAAGCTTTCTTGGCAACCGAGCCTGAAACTGCTAAGGCTTGATACGGCTCTGACTTGAAGCCGTAAAACCATAACGCCATAAAAAAACCCAGCCCGCTTTAGCTAGCGGTGCTGGATTTTTTATTTAAAAACCGCGCAACTCCCCCCATTCCTGCCACGGCGCTCTTTCTGTGCGAAAGCCATTGACAATGGCCGCCTCATCCACATAGCCCAGCGCCAAAGCATAGGCCAGGGTGTATTCAGCGGGATAGCCTAGGCTGTGCTGCAAAACATCGTTGTAACGCCGCCAAAAGCCTTGTACGCAAGTGCCCAGCCCCTCTTCTGTGGCACGGAGCATGAAGGATTGCAAGAAGCAGCCCAAATCCAGCCATTGGGGGCGGCCCATGCGGGCATCCGTCAAAACCAAAATCACTACGGGCGCACCAAAAAACTGGGCATTGCGAGCATTTTGTGCCATACGGGCGGCTGTGTCCTCACGGGCAATGGCCAAATGTTGGTACATGGCCTCACCGTTGCTAAAGCGCCTGCTGCGGTAGGGTTCCCACAGCTTATCAGGGTAAGACAGCAGTGCTGCCTGCGCCTGGTCTGGCACAGGGGCAGCGGCCACATCGGCCAACAGTGCGCGTAGCGGCTCGCCCGTTAAAGCCAGCGCCCGCCAGGGCTGGATATTACCGCCTGAGGGAGCGCGGGCAGCATCTTCCAGCAGGCTTTGCACCAGTTGAGCGCTGGGTACTTGCTCGGTAAATGCACGTGCAGAATAGCGTTGGCGCAATGCTTGGGAAACGTCCATGACAGAAAACTCCTTTTTTAGTCAGCAACAAGCCCCTGCCAAGCTCAAGCGGGCTGCGACAGCGGGCAAAACCGGGCTTATTTGCCCAGAATTTCATCAATGCGGTCTTTTTGAAAGCGTGGTTTGCGCTGGCTTTCGCAGGGCAGGCAGTCTGCATCAACTTTGTCAGACAGCTTCTCTAAAGCCTGCCACAGCAGTTGCAGCTGCTGCTCTTGGGTAGCAGCGCCCTCAGCCAGACTGCGCATGGCCAGGCTGACCGGGTCATCTTCCTGAGTCACGCCATAGGCGGTAAACCCCTGCTGCCTGCTGCTGGCAGCCACAGCGGCGGCTACTTGGGCCGCCGCATCAGCCGCTGCCTTGGCGCGGGTGGGCGGGCCTTCTGGCTCAGGCTGCTCTTGCTGCAGGTAAGCTACATCTGCACTTTCGTCTTTTTTGGCAACCAGAATCCGCGCCGGAATACCTACCGCCGTCGCGCCCTCAGGCACCGGTTTGAGCACCACGGCGTTGGAGCCAATCTTGGCGTTGTCCCCTACCTCAAAACCGCCCAACACTTTGGCACCGGCAGACACCACCACATTGCGCCCCAGGGTGGGGTGGCGCTTGGTGCCCTTGTAGAGCGATGTACCGCCCAAGGTGACACCGTGGTAGATGGTGCAGCCATCACCCACCACCGCCGTCTCGCCAATGACTACACCCATGCCGTGGTCTATGAATACGCGCTCGCCAATGACGGCGCCGGGGTGGATTTCAATGCCCGTCAGCCAGCGCCCTAGGTGCGAGGTAAAGCGCCCCAACCATTTGAGCCCATGCGTCCAGCACCAATGCGCTGGCCTGTGCCACCAAATGGCGTGCAGGCCGGGGTAGCAGGTAATCACCTCCCACACGCTGCGTGCGGCAGGGTCTCGCTCAAGAATGCATTGGATGTCGGAACGCCATCTGGAAAACATGGAAGCCTTTAACTTTAATAACTAAGTAGGGGGCAGTTTAGTAGCTGGGTGGCTGGCTGCGCAGCATGGACTTGGCAATACCACGCAAAAGCTGGATTTCTTGGCTACTGGGTTGCGCACGATTCAAAATCTGGTTCAGGCGCGGCAGCAGCTTTTTGGGCGCTTTCGGGTCCAGAAAGCCCAGGTGGGTCAAAGCCTGCTCCCAATGCTCCAGCATGCCGGTAATCTGCGCTGCATCAGCAGCTACCACAGGGGCTGTGCGCTCTTCTACCGGGAAGCCGCCTAGCGCCTGGCGCCACTCATAGGCCAGCAATTGGATGGCTGCGCCCAGGTTCAAAGAGCCAAACTGCGGATTGGTCGGAATACTCAGCGCTACATGGCAGCGGTAAACGTCTTCATTGCTCATGCCAAAGCGCTCGCAGCCAAACAGCATGGCCACGCCAAAATCTGCTTGCGCCTGCACAGCATCAGCAACAGCAACAGCACCCTGCTCTGCAACTTGCTGATTTACCTGTTCTTGCTGCGCCAGGCTGGTAAGCAAGGCCTCAAAATACGGGCGCGGTGCAGCCGTAGGCGGGCCAAAGTCACGCGGGGTCATGGCTGTAGCGCACAGGTGGTGTATGCCGTCCAAGGCCTCATCCAGGCTATCCACAATGCGCGCCTGGCGCAGCACATCCAAAGCGCCGCTGGCGCGCTGTATGGTTTCTTCACGGCGCAGCACATTCGCCCAGCGCGGGCGCACCAGCACCAAATCATCAAAGCCCATGGTTTTCATGGCGCGGGCGGCTGCGCCCACATTGCCAGCATGGCTGGTTTCAATCAAGACAAAACGAGTTTTCACTACAAACGCCTATCACTCAACGCAAAAAATTCAGCATTAAAAAAACGGCCAGCACGCACAGGCAAGCAAGCCGCTAAAATCCCAAGCTTGATTGTCGCCCCCAGCATCGCCTGGGGCGCGTTGTTTTGGCTCTTCTTCCACAATTTATGTCGTCCAACATCCACCCCATGCTTAACGTGGCCATCAAGGCCGCCCGCGCCGCTGGCGCTGTCATCAACCGCGCCGCGCTAGATATTGAATCCGTGCGCATCGCACAAAAGCAAGTCAACGACTTTGTTACCGAGGTGGACCGCGCAGCAGAAGAAGCCATCATCTCCACTCTGGCCACCGCCTACCCGGGTCACGCCATCCTGGCCGAAGAAAGCGGCAGCGAGCATGGTGCCAAGCATTCTGACTATCAGTGGATTATTGACCCCCTGGACGGCACCACCAACTTTATCCACGGCTTTCCCGTTTATTGCGTGAGCATTGCCCTCGCCGTCAAAGGCAAGATGGAGCATGCCGTGGTCTATGACCCCACACGCAACGACTTGTTTACCGCCACCCGTGGGCGCGGCGCATTCCTGAACGACCGACGCATCCGCATCTCCAAGCGCACCCAGCTCAAGGACTGCCTGATTTCCACCGGCTTTCCCTTCCGCCCTGGCGACAACTTCGCCGCCTATATGCGCATGTTTAGCGAAATCACCCAGCGCACAGCGGGCGTGCGCCGCCCCGGTGCTGCTGCCCTGGATTTAGCCTATGTAGCCGCCGGCTTTGCCGATGGCTTTTTTGAAACTGGCCTGTCCATCTGGGATGTCGCTGCTGGCAGCCTGTTAGTAACTGAAGCCGGTGGCCTGGTTGGCAACTTCACCGGTGAGGCAGATTTTTTAGAGCAGCGCGAATGCCTAGCAGGCAGCCCCCGCGCGTCTATGGCCAGCTGGTGTCCATTCTGGGCAAGTACAGCAAGTTTGCCGATACGGAAGACAAGCGCAACCAAGATGCCGCCGCACAGTCCGAAGAGACGCAGGACTAACCAAGCAGACCCAGTAAGGCCTTGGCTTATTGCTAGACCAGTCCTTACAAAGCCTCTTCAAACCGATTGACGCGGCGCAGCGGTTTGAAGATGGCCATCCACGCCCCCACTACGCCCAAGGTACATAGGCTGCCCACCACCGCAGCGGGCACAATGCCCAGCCAGGCAGCACTGGTTCCGGCGCGAAACTCGCCCAGCTCGTTGGAAGAGCCAATAAACAGCATGTTGACGGCATTCACCCGCCCGCGCATTTCATCCGGG
>CAZMMM010000163.1:0-5240 GCA_964567385.1 uncultured Comamonas sp. | reverse complement strand
GCAGAACGCACACCAGAGACATTGGCCACCATGGCCAACACTTTATTGAGGCGGCCTGCGTCAGAGACTTCCACGGTGAAGGTCATGTTCGCGGTGTCTTTGACGGTTTGGGTCTGTACGCCGATGACGTTGGTTTTCTCGCGGGCAAAGACTTCTGAGATATCGCGCAGCAGGCCTTGGCGGTCGGCGGCTTGAACGGCGACATCTACGGGGTAAACCTCTGTAGTTTGATTGCCTTTGGGCGTGCCCCAGGCCACCTCGATGACGCGCTCCTGGTTGCGCACGGCCAGTTCGCGAAAGCTGGTGCAGTCGCTGCGGTGCACGCTCACGCCTTTGCCACGGGTGACGAAGCCGCTGATGGCGTCCGGCGGGGCAGGGCGGCAGCATTTGGCCAGTTGGGTCATGAGTGAGCCTATGCCCACTACCAGTACGCCGCCTTTGCCACCGGGTAGCTGGCTGGCGGACTTGGGCTTGCGCACCAGCGTTTGGGGGTCAAACTCTGCGGGGGAGGTAGCGTGGGGATGCAGAACGGCTTCAATGTTGCGCAGCGAGTATTCGTCTTTGCCCACCACTTCAAACAGCGCGTCGGCAGATTTGAAGCCCAGTTGCACGGCCAAGTCTTCGAGCTTGAGGGCGGTTTTACCTTCGCGCTGTAGCAGCTTCTCTACCGCATCGCGGCCACGGGCGATGGTTTCGTGGGTGGCTTGGGCGTTGAACCAGGCACGCACCTTGGCTTTGGCACGGTTGCTGTGCAGATAGCCCAGTTCGGGGTTGAGCCAGTCGCGCGAGGGGCGGCCTTCTTTAACGGCGGTGATTTCTACTGTTTGCCCACTTTGCAAAGGGGTGTTGAGTGAGACCATCACCCCATCCACACGCGCCCCACGGCAGCGGTGGCCCAGGTCGGTATGCACGGCGTAGGCAAAGTCCACAGGAGTGCCGCCTTGGGGTAGTTCAATCACGGCTGCATCAGGGGTGAGTACGTAGATGCGGTCGTCAAACAGGCCTTTGTGGGTGCTGCCATCACTCAGGTCTTTGCCCCAGGCCAGCAGCTGGCGCAGTACGGCAATTTTGGCGTCGTATTGGCCGCTGGCGCTTACCCCTGCGTAGCCTTTTGCGCCTGCTTCTTTGTAGGCCCAGTGGGCGGCCACGCCATTTTCTGCATGGTCATGCATGGCCTGGGTGCGGATTTGGATTTCTATGGCTTTGCCGTTGTTATCACGCACCACGGTGTGCAAGGACTGGTAGCCATTGGGCTTGGGTCGGGCGATGTAGTCGTCAAACTCTGATTCGATAGGGGTGAAGTGCTGGTGTACCCAAGAGAGGGCGGCGTAGCAATCTTTGACGCTATGCACGATGACGCGCAGGGCGCGGATGTCAAACAATTGGTCAAAGCTCAGCTGCTTGCCGCGCATCTTCTTGACGATGCTGTAGATATGTTTGGGCCGCCCCTGCACAGCGGCGCTGATGCTGTAGGCGCGCAGCTGCGCTTCCAGGCGGATGCGCAATTGCTCCATATAGACCTCGCGCTCAGCGCGCTTTTCGTCCAGCAGGTGGGCGATATGGCGGTAGGTTTCAGGCTCCAAGAAGCGGAAGGCCAGGTCTTCCAGCTCCCACTTGATTTGCCAGATGCCCAGACGGTTAGCCAAAGGGGCAAAGACATACAGCGCCTCGTGGCTGATGGCCTCTGGCACGGGCTGCTTGCTGGCGGCATACCAGCGCAGGGTTTGCAGGCGTGAGGCCAGGCGCAGCAGCACAACGCGCACATCCCGCGAAAAGCCCAGCAGCATTTTGCGCACCGTCTCGGTTTGCAAGGCGGGGTCGTGGGCTTGAGCCACCAAGCGCTCGGCATTGCGCGACTGCTGCTGCACGTGCATCAGCTTGGTGGTTTCTACCGCCAGCGAGGCAAACTCTGGGCCAAAGGCTTTGGTCAGTACCTCCAGCGGGCGGCTTAAATGCAGGCTGGCATAGACCAGATAGACAGCGGCTTGCATGGCCTCAGAGCCGCCAATGCCTTGCAAGATGGCGGTGGTGGCATCAGCGTGGGCCAGGGCGTTCTCCCCGGTCAGTAGCAACTCGGTAGAGAGCAGTGGCTCGGCAAAGCTGCGCGCGCGCAGCAGGGGCTTTTCTTGGTCTGGAATTGCCTGGGCTGTGGCGGCGATGAGGTCTGGCAAGCTGCCAGCTGCCAGCGCGGGCTTGACGACAGGTTGGACGGCATCAGCCCCTGTAGTGGGGGGAAGAGAGGTAACGCTACGCATGGGCAGGGCTGGGTGTGGAGTGGGGAAACCGCCCTATGCGCGCATGGCCATAGAGGGGCAAATAGTCTAAAAACCTAAGAACTCGCGCACCAAGTGGCGTTGCTGCGCATCTACCAAGGTGGGGGCGTGGCCCACGCCTTCAAGCGTGTGACAGGCGGCATGTGGGCCTCGGCTGGCCATTTCTTGGGCGGTAGCGGCGGTGATGAGGTCAGATTCTGCACCGCGCAGCAGCAGGGTTTGGGCGCTGATGGCGTCATACAGCGCCCACAAAATCGCTTCGCCTTGTGCTGACTGCTCCTGCGTCATACCTTGCATGGGGGCGGCGATGCCTGGGTCGTAATGCAGTTGAAAGCCCCCCTGGGGCGCAGGGCGCAGCATGGGGCGCGATAGGGCCAGCCATTGCTCATCAGTATGCGGGCCAAAGCCGGGAGCTAAAGCGCGCAGGGCGGCAGCGCCTTCTTCTTCGCTGGCAAAGTGGGGGTTCTGGCCGGTGTAGGCGGCAATGCGCTGTAGCGCTGGCCACTCTAGGCGTGGGCCTACATCGTTAAGCACGAGGCGGCGTATCGGGCTGGGCAGGGCCAGCAGGGGGTTGCCTGCCACGGCCATACCAATCAGGCCCCCCATGCTGGTGCCCACCCAATCCAGCGTGGTCATGGGCGCTTGGGTGTGTAAGTGGTACAGCAGGGCCAGCATGTCCAGCGCGTATTGCGGCAGGCCATAGGCCATGGGGTCGGGCAGCCAGTCGCTGTGGCCGCGCCCAGCTATATCAGGGCAGATAACGCGGGCATGGCGGCTTAAGTCCTGCGCCAGCACATCAAAATCGCGCCCTTGGCGGGTCAGGCCGTGTACACAGACGATGACGTGTGGGTGCTCGGGATTGCCTGTGGTATTCCACTGCCAATAGGCCATGCGGCGGCCTGGGGCGGCAGGGGCCGCATCGGCATTGCTAACAAGCGTTTGCGGGCAAGTGAGATGGTGTAGTTGAGGCTGAGTCATAGGTGGCTGCGGCGGACAGGGTGGTGGGCAGTCGCATAATGCGCACTGTGGTAAGAAGTATCTCAGCCTTTATAGATTCATAGAATGAGCAATTTTGCAACAACTATCCTAGGAGAAACCCTTATGCTTACAGGCAAAACCGCTTTAGTCACCGGCTCTACCAGTGGGATCGGTTTGGGCATTGCCCAAGCCCTCGCCGCCCAAGGGGCACATGTGCTGCTCAATGGTTTTGGCGATTACCAGCCCGCCCTAGAGGCGGTGCGCCAAGCTGGCCAAGCCCACAGCGTGCAAGTCGATTACCACGGCGCAGACATGAGCAAGCCCGCCGAGATTGAGGCCATGATGGCCTTTGCCGCCGAGCGCTTTGGCCAGGTCGATATCCTGGTGAACAACGCCGGTATTCAGCACGTAGCCAATGTGGAAGACTTTCCACCCGAGAAATGGGATGCGATTTTGGCCATCAACCTCTCTAGCGCTTTTCATACCACGCGCTTGGCACTGCCGGCTATGCGGTCGGCCAACTGGGGGCGCATCATCAACGTAGCCTCGGTGCACGGGCTGGTGGCCTCGGCGCAGAAGTCGGCCTATGTGGCAGCCAAGCACGGCATTGTGGGCTTGACTAAAGTGACGGCTCTGGAAACCGCTACCACTGGCGTAACTTGTAATGCTATTTGCCCCGGCTGGGTACTGACCCCCCTGGTGCAAAAGCAAGTCGATGCCAAGGCCGCCGCCCAAGGCATTAGCAACCAGGAGGCCACTGCCCAGCTCTTGGGCGAGAAAGAACCCTCTCTGCAATTCACCACCCCCGAAGAGCTGGGCGCTTTGGCCGTGTTCTTCTGTTCAGCAGCGGGTAATAATGTGCGCGGCGTTGCTTGGAATATGGATGGTGGCTGGGCAGCGCAGTAAGCCCAAGACCGCCACTTCAGGGGCTGAAAGCCGCAAAGAATGGCGGGTTGTTAGCAGTGTATAAGCGTAATATTTTGTTAATACGCTGGTTTAAGCCAGTTTGCGTGGGAAATGCTGGGTAGAGTTGGCAAAACCCATAGAAGCTAACAACCGTATGAATGCCAAGGATAGTAAAAACTCTAGCTCAGAGCGCCTGCCACTGCCGCGACCAGACAAAATTGTGGTTGTCGATGATGATGCGCGCATTCGTGAGCTGCTGCAGCGCTACCTGTGCCAAGAAGGGCTGGAGGTCAGCACCGTAGAGGATGGCGTTGAGCTCAATAGCCTGCTCCAGCGCGAGTCTGTGGACTTGATTGTGCTGGACTTGATGCTGCCCGGTGAAGACGGCTTGTCCATCTGCCAGCGCTTGCGTGCCGAGGGCTGTCACATCCCCGTCATTATGCTGACGGCTAAAAGCGACGATATTGATCGCATCGCCGGGCTAGAGGTTGGGGCCGATGACTACCTGGGCAAGCCTTTTAACCCGCGAGAGCTATTGGCGCGCATCCACGCGGTATTGCGCCGCCGCCCGCAAGCTGAGGCACCAGGCGCACCTTCTACTGAAGAGGGCTTGATTCACTTTGGTGCTTTCACCCTTAATTTAAGCACCCGAGAGCTGCAAAAAAATGGCGTTGAGCAGGCCATTACCACGGGCGAATTTGCCATGCTTAAAGCCTTGGTGCGCCACCCCCGCCAACCCTTAACGCGCGAGAGACTGGCTTTGTTGGCGCGTGGGCGTGAGTTTGAGCCTTTTGACCGCAGTTTGGATGTACAAATCTCGCGCTTGCGCAAATTATTGGAAGAAGACCCCACCAATCCTCGTTACGTCCAAACCGTCTGGGGCGTGGGCTATGTGTTTGTGCCCGATGGGGGCTAAGGCACTGCAAAGTACAGGCTGGCTATGCCGCTGAGGTTTTTGCAAATTCCAGGTTGGCCGCTTTTTAAAGACCAGGCTTGGCGCACTTATGGCCGCACGTTGCTGGCTTTGGCCTGTTTGGTCATGGGCAGTATTTGGGCGGGCTGGCAGGGCTTGCACCTTTGGCA
>CAZMMM010000162.1:0-5241 GCA_964567385.1 uncultured Comamonas sp. | reverse complement strand
AAAGCCCAAGCCGCCCACGATTTGGCCAGCCCTTGCTCGGTGTGTGACTTACCACAGCTGTATTTGGAGCCAATGCTGCTTAATGCAGCCATGCTGCGCGGCTCTGATGTGCGCTTTCAAACTGAGTATTTATCGCATGTGCAAGATGAAGAAGGCATTACCGCTCGCTTGCGTGACCATATTAGTGGTTTGGAATATGAGGTGCGAGCCAAATACCTGATTGGTGCTGATGGTGGACGCTCTAAAGTGGCTGAAGATATTAGCCTGCCTTTTGAGGGGCAAATGGCTAGGGGTAACTCAGGTTCTATCAACGTAGAGTTTATGGCTGACCTGAGTAGCCTGGTTGCCCACCGCAAAGGTGATATGTATTGGATGCTGCAAGCTGGCTCAGGCTTGAATGGCACAGGCGTTGGGGTGCTACGCATGGTGCGCCCCTGGAATAGGTGGGTCTGCGTCTGGGGCTATGAGCTGGCAAAGGGTGCGCCTGATTTGAATGAGGAACAGGCATGCTCCATCGTGCAGAAAATTCTTGGCACAGACAGCATCCCAATTGAAATTAACGCTATTTCCACCTGGACAATCAACCAGCAATATGCCACCTGCAATAGCAAAGGCCGGGTATTCTGTATGGGGGATGCCGTACACCGCCATACGCCAATGGCAGGTTTGGGGATGAATACCTCCGTGCAGGATGCCTATAACCTGGCTTGGAAGCTGGGCATGGTCATCAAGCAGCAGGCTGGTGCTGGATTACTGCAATCCTATGACCAAGAGCGCTCGCCCGTGGCGCGCCAAATTGTGGACCATGCCTACCACTGCCTATCCAAGCTGCCGCCGCTGTTTGATGCTTTGGGCTTGCCACCATCGCCAACTGAGGAGGATATGCAACAAAGCCTGAAGAACTTGCAAAGCCCCACGCAAGAGGGCGCTGCACGTCGCCTGGCTTTGCGCCAAGCTATTGAAGACACAACAGTAGGCTTTGGCGGTGCGCACGGGGTTGAGTTAAACCAGCGCTATACCTCCGCTGCGGTGATTACTGATGGCACACAAGACCCAGGCTTTGCACAAGACCCTGTGCTGTACTACCAGGCCAGCACACGCCCAGGCGCACATTTACCCCATGTATGGCTAACCAAAGAGCAGTGCCGCGTTTCTACTTTGGATTTATGTGGAAAAGGCGGGTTTACCCTATTGACTGGGTTATCAGGTATTGCGTGGAAAGAAGCGGCTGAACAAGCTGCCAAAAACCTAGGTGTTGCAATAAAGGTACATCTTGTAGGGTCAGGACAAGAATATGCCGATACCTATGGAGATTTTGTCAACTTGCTGCTAGAAAGTGACCTGAAGGAAGACGCTGCTCTGCTGGTGCGCCCAGATATGTATATCGGCTGGCGTGCTGCAGATAGCAGCCAGACATCAGGTTTGCTGACAGCCATAAAAACTCTGCTGGATAAAGCATAAATTGATGTCTGCTTTTTTCATTATTTCAACCAAGGAGACTTTTTGTGATTAAAAAATCAATGTTAGCTGCTGCGGTGGCTAGTTTGGTATCGGGTGCTGCTTTTGCAGGGGGGCATTACACCCCTGGTGTAGAGGGGGTCAATGCTTCCAGCGTACCGCCGCCAGGTTTTTACTATCTAGGGTATCTGGTTAATTATAATATCAATGACTTCAAAGCACCTGGTAGCAGCGATAATCTGCCAGGTCATAATCGTGGGACGGTAACGGCCTTAGCCAATCGCTTTGCCTGGATCACAAACAAGAAGTTTTTAGGTGCTGACTATGGCATGGAGGCACTAATTCCAGTTATCCGCACCTCTTTAACAATTAATGCAGCGGGTATTTCTGATTCACAAACAGGTGTCGGCGATATCTATCTTGGCCCCTTGATTCTAAGCTGGCACGGCCCGCAGTGGGATACGGCTTTTGGTGCGGGGTTTTGGCTGGATACAGGCAGTACCAGTCACCCAGCTTCAGCTGGAAAAGGTTATAAAGGAACGATGCTGACAGCAGGGGGTACTTACTTTTTTGATGGTAAGAAGACCCTTTCCTTCTCTGCCTTGTCACGTTATGAGTTTAATGGCAAGGATGATTTTGGTATGCGCCCAGGTCAGCAGCTCTCTGTTGAATGGGGCTTGGGCAAGTCTTTCTCAGGCTATAACCTGGGCTTGGTTGGCTACAGCCAGTGGCAAACCAGCAGAGACAAAGGCACAGGCGCTTCCAATAACAAGCACCAAGTCCATGCCTTGGGTGCTGAGGTTACATACCCCATTCCTAGCGCCGGTGTTTTCTTGAAAGCAGCCGCTTATAAAGAGTTCAAGGCCAGAGGGGGTACGGGCCCACAGCCCAAAGGCTCAATGCTGCGCTTTACCTTTGTCAAAGCGTTTTAAGCTCCTAAAATAAAGCAATCCCTTCCTCAACAAGGAAGGGATTTTTTTATGGAGAAAACAAAATGGAGCTTTGGATGAGCAAGCATTTATACATTGTGACCGGTGCTTCAAAAGGCATGGGTCGCGCCATGGCCGAGCAGCTTTTGCAGCAGTCTGGCAACCACTTGCTGCTGATGGCGCGCTCACCCATTGAGCTGCAAGCCCAAGAGGGCAAAGGGCTTGAGCAATGGAGCTGCGATTTAACCCACGCTGAACAAGTGGCTGAGCGCTTGCAGCAGTGGCTACAGGCACTGCGCCCTGAGGACTTTGCCAGTGCTACGTTAATCAACAATGCCGCGCAGATTCCACCGATTGCCCCCCTGTCGGATACCAACCCTGCTGCCTTGGTGCAGGCGCTGCGCGTGGGGCTGGAAGCGCCCATGCTGCTTACCCAAGCCTTTTTGCAAGCCTTGGCTGCCTGGACTTGCAGCAAGAAAGTGCTGAATATTTCTTCTGGTCTAGGGCGGCGGCCTATGGCATCACAGGCTACTTACTGCGCTGTGAAAGCTGGTTTGGATAATTTTTCCCAGTCTTTGGCACTAGAAGAAATGCACAAACCCCACGGTGCGCGGGTGTGCAGCTTGGCCCCCGGGGTAGTGGATACTGCCATGCAGGAGCAGCTGCGTACAGCAGCTGCGGAGCTGTTCCCTGATGCGGGGCGCTTCGTCAACCTGCACCGCCAGGGCTTGCTGACCAGCCCCCAGGATGCTGCCGCCCAGGTGTTAGCCTGGCTGGCGCGTGAGAATTTTGGCCAGGCCGTGCTGGCTGATGTACGTGACGCTTGAATCGCTAAGGATATAAAACCATGCAACAACCCATTTTGGTGCTTGCCCTGTTTATCCATATTGCTGCCGCCATCGTCTGGCTGGGCGGTATGGTGTTTGCCCATTTTGCGCTGCGCCCGGCAGCTACTGCGCTCTTACAGCCACCCCAGCGCTTGCCTTTGATGGCGGCTGCACTGGGTCGTTTTTTTAAGCTGGTCGCCGTGGCCGTGTTGGCCATTGTGGGCACTGGCCTGTGGTTGCTGCTGCGCGTGGGCATGGCGCAAGCGCCTATGGGCTGGCACATCATGCTGCTACTGGGCTTGGTGATGGCGGCGGTGTTTGCCTACATCTTTGCCGCCTGCTACCCACGCATGCGTAACGCGGTAGCGCAGGAGCAATGGCCGCTGGCTGCCCAAGCACTCAACCGTATCCGCCAGTTGGTTGCGCTGAATATGGTGTTGGGCTTTGTTACCGTAGCAGCGGCAGTATCAGTGCGCTGGTAGCCTGCTAGTAGCCTTTAAGCCTCTGCAGCGGCTTGGGTGAGTTGCTCGATTTCCTCGCTCACCTCCAGCCAGCGCTCTTCACAGGCATCCAGCTCATCGCCCACGGCTTTTAGGCGCTTGCCTGCTTCAGCAATCTCTGCGGGGGGCAGAGGGGTGCTGAGCTTTTCTTCCAGCGCGGTTTTTTCTGTGCCTAGAGCGGCAATGCGCTTATCCAACTGTTCCAGCTCTTTTTTCAACGGCTTGGTTTTTTCGGCCAACGCCTGACGCGCTTGGGCAGCCAGGCGGCGGGCTTCGCGGGGGTCAATGCTGGGGGCGGCAGCGTTTGCCGACGCTGGGCTGGCGGCGGCATCGGCTTCTTTGGCGCTTTCTTTGGCCTCCTCGCGCAGGCGGCGCGATTCTTCCAGCAGGTAGCGCTGGTAGTCGTCCAAATCGCCCTCAAAACTGCCGACTTGGCCGCGCCCAACGAGCCAAAAATCGTCCGCCACCGCACGCAGCAAATGCCGGTCGTGGCTGACCAGTAGCACCGTGCCGTCAAAGTCATTCAACGCCATTGCCAGTGCTTCGCGGGTGGGCAGGTCGAGGTGGTTGGTCGGCTCGTCCAGCAGCAGCAGATTGGGGCGCTGCCAGACAATCATGGCCAGCACCAGACGCGCTTTTTCGCCGCCGCTCATGCTGCCGACGCTTTGCGTCACCATATCGCCGCTGAAGTTAAAACTGCCCAGCCAGTTGCGCAAATCCTGCTCGCGGCTGGCAGCGGGGGCATCTGCGCCTAAATCTCGCGCTAGGCGGGCCATGTGTTGCAGCGGGTGTTCCTCGGGGCGCAGAACGTCTAATTCTTGCTGGGCAAAGTAGCCAATGCGTAAACCCTTGCCCTCCGTCACCTTGCCGGCCAGCGCCTGTATTTCACGGGCAATCGTCTTTACCAGCGTGGATTTACCTTGACCATTCGCCCCCAGAATGCCAATGCGCTGCCCCGCCAACACGGTGCGGCTCACACCTTGCAAGATGGTGGTGCGCTGCCCCGCATCATCGGTATAGCCAAAGGCGGCATCGCTAATCGCCAGCATGGGGTTGGGCAGATTGCTCGGTTCCTGAAAGGCAAAGGTGAAGTCGGCGCTGGCCAGCACGGGGGCGACTTTTTCCATGCGCTCGATTTGCTTGATGCGGCTTTGCGCCTGCTTGGCCTTGGTGGCCTTGGCCTTGAAGCGGTCGATGAAGCTTTGCAGGTGGGCGATTTTTTCCTGCTGGCGTTCAAATGCCGACTGTTGCAGCACCAGTTGCTGGGCGTGCAGCTCTTCAAACTTGCTGTAGTTGCCGCCGTAGCGCGTCAAGCGCCCGTTGTCGATATGCAGAGTGACGCTGGTGGTGGCATCCAGAAACTCGCGGTCGTGGCTGATGGTGATGAGCGTGCCGCTGTAGCGTTTGAGCCAGGCCTCCAGCCAGACCAGCGCGTCCAAATCCAAGTGGTTGGTCGGCTCGTCCAGCAGCAGCAGGTCGGATGGGCACATCAGCGCGCGCGCCAGTTGCAGGCGCATTTGCCAGCCG
>CAZMMM010000161.1:4619-5270 GCA_964567385.1 uncultured Comamonas sp. | reverse complement strand
CGCGGCCCATGTGTATCTGGTGGTAGTAGCCGATACAGGGGTCAAAGCCTGCGGTGTGCAGGGCCATAGCAATTTCTGCGGTGATGATGGTGTAGGTCAGCGACAGCAGGGCATTGAATGGGTCGCGCGGCGGGCGGCGGTTGCGGGTATGAAACTCTAGGCTGGGCGGCACCACGGTGCGCAGGCCGGCAAAGTAGTCGGCAGCGGCAGCGCCTTCCAGGCCACGCAAGCGGTCAAGGGTGGGGGCTTTGGCCGCATCCTCCAGGCGCTGCAATAAATGGTCGCGTGCATGGGTGATGTTGAGGCGCTGGCGGGGGTAGTGTTCGCGCAGCTCTTGTAGCCAATTGCATTGACGCTGTAGTTTTTGCTGCACCAGCCAACGGGCCACCAATAGGCAAAACTGCGGATTCAGGCTGCGGCGCACCTGGGCTACGCGGCGGGCCACGTCGTTGTGGCTACGCCCCAGAAACAGACTCGGTTTGCCCAGCCTGCCGGTTAAGAACAAAACGCCGACACCTTGCTCGCCCAGCTTGCCTAGCAGGCTGGCCTCCAGCGTGATCGAGCCGCGCAGGATGACGCGGGTAATCGGCGCTAGGGGAACAGTGCCGCTGCGCTGGCGGCAGCCGAAGATGCCCTGCCGCTCACCACGCC
>CAZMMM010000161.1:895-4609 GCA_964567385.1 uncultured Comamonas sp. | reverse complement strand
CCGTTTTCGTAGAAGGCGATGGCCCCAGCGTCGTGCTGTAGATGGATTTTGCGACGATCAACACACAGGCTGCTCATAGTGCTTTGTCTCCTTGTGATGGCATACCCGGATATTGCAGTACCGCTCTGGGATTGGGGCGCGTGGCAAGCTTGCCTGCCTGGATTCAATAGGGCGCTCTTGAGACGTAAGCGGCCATTTCGGTGCATTGCACGCAGTTCAGCAGCAAAATGCACCCATTGAAGATTCAAGCCCCATCACACAAGCACTTTTGAGGAGAAAAAATGTCTGCACTAAGCCAAGCTACGGAATATGTGAGCGTTGAGGAGTATCTGGCCGGGGAGGACGGTAGCGACCAGCGCTATGAATACATCGATGGCCGGGTTTATGCCATGACTGGCGCTAGCGACCGGCATGGACTGATTGTTAATGCCATCGCCTACGCCCTTACCCCCGCTGCTCGCCAGAAAAAATGCCAGCTCTTTACTTCCGATATGAAGCTGCGCCTAGGAATTGGCAGTAAGACGGTGTTTTACTACCCAGATGTTTTGCTATCTTGCAGCCCTATGGATAAGGCCAGGTTTTTCCGTAGTGAGCCATGCCTGCTGATTGAAGTGCTCTCCACCTCCACAGCCCGGATTGATCGCCGTGAAAAGCTGCTGGCCTATCAAAGCCTGCCTAGCCTACAAACTTACTTGTTGGTAGAGCAAGACCAACAGCAGGTAGAAGCCTACCAACGCGCAGATGGCTGGAGTAGCCGCATCTACACCGAGGGCAGCATAGAAATTCCTTGCCTTTCCAGTAGCTTGGCCCTGGCAGATATTTACTGCGACTGTGTGTAGGCAGCAGTTGCCCTAGGTGCTGCCCCGCTAGTCCCTACAATCGCCCCCTATGTTTGTACACCTGCGCTTGCACACCGAGTTTTCCGTTGTTGACGGCACCTGCCGCATTGACGATGTTTTAAAAGCCGCCGCTGCCGATGGCCAGCCCGCCCTGGCGATTACGGATTTGAATAATCTATTTGGCGGCCTGAAGTTCTACAAAAGCGCGCGCGGCAAGGGGGTCAAGCCCCTGCTGGGCGCGGAAGTGCTGATGCAGGGCGAGGACGGCCACCCGCCCACCCGCTTGCTGCTGCTGGTGTGCAACCACCAGGGGTATTTGAACCTGTCGGAAATTCTGGGGCGCTCCTGGGTCGGCAACACCAGCAAAACCCAGGTGCAGGCCACGGCGCAATGGGCATGGCTGCAAGAACTGGGCGAGGGCTTGATTGCCCTGTCTGGCGCACAAGCTGGGGCGGTGGGGCAAGCGCTGCTGCGCGGTGACGAGGCTGGGGCGCAAGCCTGGGCACAGCGGCTGGCGCAGTATTTCCCCCAGCGTTTTTACCTAGAGCTGCAACGTGCAGGCCGCGCTGAGGATGAGGCCGTGGTGCAAGGCAGCGTGGCGCTGGCTGCCCGCCTGCAACTGCCCGTGGTGGCAACCCACCCCATACAGTTTCTGCGCCCGGATGATTTTGATGCCCACGAAGCCCGCGTCTGCATTGCCGAGGGCGAGGTGCTGGCCAACACCAAGCGCCCCAAGCGCTTTACCCGCCAGCAGTACTTTTACAGCGCTGCGCAGATGCAGCAGGCGTTTGCTGATATTCCTTCGGCTTTAGCGAATACGGTGGCAATTGCCCAGCGCTGCAACCTGACGCTGACCTTGGGCAAAAACTTCCTGCCCGACTTCCCCACGCCTGATGGCATGACCCCGGAGGAGTTCTTCCGCGCTGAATCCCTCAAAGGGTTGGAAGAGCGCTTGCTCCAGCTCTACCCCGAGCAAGCGGCGCGTGATGCCCAGCGCCCGCAGTACCTAGAGCGCCTGGAGTTTGAGCTCAACATCATCCTGCGCATGGGCTTTCCCGGCTACTTTTTGATTGTGGCGGACTTTATCAACTGGGCGAAAAACAACGGCTGCCCAGTGGGGCCGGGGCGCGGCTCAGGGGCGGGTTCGCTGGTGGCCTATGTGCTCAAAATTACCGACCTTGACCCCATCCACTACAACCTGCTGTTTGAGCGCTTTCTGAACCCAGAGCGCGTCTCCATGCCCGACTTTGACGTGGACTTTTGCCAGGCCAACCGCGACCGGGTGATTGACTATGTGAAGGACAAATACGGCAAAAACGCTGTCAGCCAGATTGCCACCTTTGGCACCATGGCGGCGCGGGCGGTGATTCGCGACGTGGGGCGGGTGATGGACATGGGCTATGGCTTTTGCGATGGCATCTCCAAGCTCATCCCCAACAAGCCCGGCCTGAGCGTCACCCTGCGCTACCCGCCTGCCGAGAAAAAGCCCGGTGACAAATACACCTATGCCATTGAGGCCGAGCCAATACTGGCCGAGCGCATCGAGCAGGAAGAAGACGTTAAAAACCTGATTGAAATGGCGCAAAAGCTGGAGGGCATGACGCGCAACATCGGTATGCACGCCGGTGGTGTGGTGATTGCGCCGGGCAAGCTGACGGATTTTTGCCCGCTCTACCAGCAGCCGGGCAGTGAATCAGCAGTCTCCATGTTCGATAAGGATGACGTGGAGCAAATCGGCCTGGTGAAGTTTGACTTCTTGGGGCTGGCCACACTCACCATTTTGGAAATTGCGCGCGAACTGATTCAAAAACGCCACAAAGGGCAGGAAAACTTTCGCTTTGAAGATATTCCGCTGGACGACTGGCCGACCTACAAACTATTCCAAGAGGGCAAGACCGAGGCCGTCTTCCAGTTTGAAAGCCGGGGCATGCAAGGCATGTTGCGCGATGCCAAGCCCAGCCGCCTGGAAGACCTGATTGCCCTCAACGCCCTCTACCGCCCCGGCCCTATGGACCTGATACCGTCGTTTGTGGCGCGTAAACACGGGCGCGAAGAGATTGAATACCCCCACCCGCTGGTGGAGCAGGTGCTGGCCGAGACCTACGGCATCATGGTTTATCAAGAGCAGGTGATGCAGACCGCGCAGGTGCTGGGCGGTTACAGCCTGGGCGGTGCAGACTTGCTGCGCCGCGCCATGGGCAAGAAAAAGCCCGAAGAAATGGCCGAGCACCGCCTGCTCTTTCGCGACGGGGCAGCAAAAAAAGGCATTAACCAGGAAAAAGCCGACGAGGTGTTTGACCTGATGGAGAAATTCGCCGGCTACGGGTTTAACAAATCCCACGCGGCGGCTTATTCCCTGCTGGCCTATCACACGGCTTGGGTGAAGGTGCATTTCACCGCCGAGTTTTTCTGCGGCAATATGACGGTGGAGATGGACGACACGGACAAGCTCAAAACCCTGCATGACGATGCCTTGGCCATGGGCTTGCGCTTTGAACCGCCGGATGTCAACCGGGGTGCTTACCGCTTTGAGCCAGTCACCGACAAAGTCATTCGCTACGGCCTGGGCGCTATCAAAGGCACGGGGCAGGCGGCGATTGAGGCCATCATTGCTGCCCGCCAGGGCAAGGGCGTGGGGCCACGCGGCCATGTGGTGGGCGCGTTTGAAAGCCTGTGGGATTTTTGCGTGCGCGTGGACCGCAGCAAACTCAACAAACGCACGCTGGATGCGCTGATAAAAGCCGGTGCGTTTGACACGATTGAACCCAACCGCGCCGCCCTGCAAGCGAGCATGGACGCGGCCTTTGAGTTTGCCAATGCCCAGCTTGCCAACGCCAACCAAGGCGGCCTGTTCGACATGATGGGCGACGACGCC
>CAZMMM010000161.1:0-885 GCA_964567385.1 uncultured Comamonas sp. | reverse complement strand
AAGAGAAAACCGCCGTCGGCTTTTTCCTCTCAGGCCACTTGTTTGATGCCGCTAAAGACGAAGTGCGCCAATGCGTACCCACCACCTTAGCCGCCCTGGGCGATAGCCGCGAGCCGCAATTGCTAGCCGGCATTGTGAGTGACCTGCGCGTAATCAACGGCCAGCGCGGCAAGCTCTGCCTGTTCAAGCTGGACGACACCACAGCGGTGCTAGAAGCCTCGGTGGACGAGGCCACCATGCTGGCCGCCAAAGACTTGCTCAAAGACGATGAGCTGGTTTTCTTGCAGGGGCGGGTGCAGCACGACCACTTTAGCGGCGGCCTGCGCATCAAGGCCAACCAGGTATGGAGTCTGGCCGATGCCCGCAGCCGCTTTGCCCGCTATTGGCATATTGACCTCACTGACCGAACAGGTTCAGCTATGTCGGGCGCAGCCCATATCGCCCAGCTTTGCCAGCAGATACTGGCCGAGCATCCCCCCTTAGAAGAGGCCGACGAGCAAGGCACGGTGCGCCGAGGCATCAAGCTACGCCTGAGCCTGCGCTGCCAAGTCACACAAAACGCACAAAACGCGCAAAGCGGGGAGCAGGTGGAGTCGGTGCAAGCCGCAGCGGCAGAGCTTGACTTGGGCAGCGAGCATTTGTTCTACCCCAGCGACGCGGCCTTGGCCGCTTGGCGCGAGGCGTTGGGTGCAGTCCCGGCGCAACTGGTTTGGCGCGGCGCTTGAAAAACGCCGTTTGCCTCCCACCTCCAGAGCTTGCGAATAAGTTTCTTTCTGGATAACCCCTATTTTTTTCTGACTTGCCAGGGCTGGAGGCGCGGTCTCTGCCCCTAGAGTGCTGGCAAGTATGAAAACTGTTGTTATGGCTACTGATACCCCACCCACC
>CAZMMM010000160.1:0-5287 GCA_964567385.1 uncultured Comamonas sp. | reverse complement strand
TAGGCATGGGCGGAGCCTGTACGGGATAGCAGTCTTGCTTCCAGTTTCCAGTTGTTGAGCTGGCGGCGGGCTGTGTCGTCCAAGTGGGCACTGAATTCTGAGTTGTTGATCTGGTTGCAGACAACTTCCCGACTGACCTGGAAATGGTTTTCAAGGTAAGCAGCAGCATCCAGCAGGCTTTCATGGCTTTCGCATGCCTGGGCAGCTTGAGAACGTGGCAGCAGCAGTTCTGCCGCAAAGGCGTTGGCACGCTGTTCTGCACGTTTAGGGGCTTGCCCGCCCAGCACCTCAGCCACGGGTAGCGCACGCGTGCGATCTACCAGCAGATGGCAAATTTCATGGGCCAGTGTGGTGCGTTTGCCGTTTTTGCTAGACGCGCGGGCACTGGGGTTGCTGTTCAGCAGAATACAGGGGCCGCGCTGCTTGCCCCATACGGCAACGGCATCGATCTGGGGGGCCAACGTCACGGTCTGGATGGGGACGGCCCAGCAGGCCAGAATTTCCTCGGGGTGGATTGGGGTGTCTGGCGAGATGTGGAGTGCCGTGCGCAGCCAGTTGGCCAGCGCGTAAGCCTGGTCATAAGGCGTGTGCCCAGGCTCTAACGCGGGGGCTGCGGCACTGAGTGCATCCATGTTTTTAGTGGCCTCTACTGTGCTGTCAATAGATTTGATGTGCTCCAGTAGGGTGCGCTGGTCATTCAGGCTGATGTAGCCCCGTGTCATGCGTGCGGCCATGAGCAGCTCATTGGGCTCGGCCAGCGGCACATCGTTGGCAGCCAGCTCAAAAAAGCTGGCTACGGTGGAGGCATTGGCAATCATGTGCAGTTCATCGCTTGCAAGCCCTGTGACGATAGGCAGGTAATGCTGTTGCGCGGCTTGCAAGCGGTTGTCCCAACGTGCTATGGCGGTGTGGGCTCTGGGGTGTGTGCTGTCACGGATGCCCTGAGCTAGGAAGTCGCCCAGCTCGGTGAGGGTTTGCATGACTTGTGCATGGGGTAGCCTGACCGCGCCCTGGAGGGCTGGTGACCATACGATGCATTCGCGCCCTTCTTTCAGCAGCCACAGCGCGGGCGTTTTGATGCCGCGCAGCAGCAGGGAGAGGTCATGGCGCTGGCGAAAGTCATAGAGCAAGTCGGCTTCGGCTTCAGCCTCTGCTGGTGGCATGTCGGCCCAACGCATGTGTGCTTGTTCCATCAACAGCCCCGGATGCTCCGGCGAGAGGGGAAGGGGGTTGCCTTCCTCCAACAACAGCCAGGGCCAGATGCGCGCCAGACCCTGCAACAGGTCAACGAGTGTCCACTCCAGCGCTTGCGCTGCATCACCCCCACCCCAGATTGGCTGCCCATCCACGCAAAGCGACAGCTTCCCCCAGGCCAGCCCTGGCTGATGGTATACAGATGGCGGCAGTAGTTGGACGCACACCTGAAGGCCCGTAGATTGTCCTAGCTGTGTTGCTCTAACCATTGCCGAAATTCCTTGTCGTAGCCTTCTTGCTTGGCCCGCTTTTCAAGCGCGTGTTGTATGCGCGGAGGAAGTGCTGGCCGCCCTTGATTACCTGACCAAGGATAGCCGTGAAATGAGTGTCCAGGTCGAGTGGGTGCAGCTTCGTAGATAACCCCCCGATACACGGCATAAATGTGTTCAGGCTCCTCTGTACCAGGGGCGTTGTACACAATGCCGTTACGCAGCAGCTCGGTAGCAATGTCCTCATTGATGGAGGCGTGGCATTTGCCGACCTCTGTGCCTTTTATGGTGAGGAATCCGGCTTCGTCTTTACCCCAGCGGTGCTTGTAACGCCCATCTCCACGCTCGTAGAGCCATTGGCTCTGGACAATTTTTTCCGTCATGACTCAATTTTGCGCGATGGCCGCAGGCAGGAGATGAACGATACGCTCACAGCCATCTAGGCTGGCTTGCCTATGGGCAATCACCACAATGGTTTTTTGCCCACTCAGGCTGCGGATGGAGTCGTTCACGGCTTGCTCCGTGGTGTTATCCAAGGCGCTGGTGGCTTCGTCCATCAGCAACACGGGTGGGTCACGGTACAGGGCGCGGGCAATGCCTACACGCTGGCGCTGGCCGCCAGATAGGCGAATGCCTCGGTCGCCCACCTGAGTGGCGTAGCCCTGGGGCAGTTCGCTTACTACAAAATCATGAATCTGTGCAGCTCGGGCAGCACGCTCCACAGCTTGCATGTCGATCTGTTCTTGAGGCACGCCAAAAGCGATGTTATCCGCTACGCTGGCATCGGCCAGATAAATATGCTGGGGCACATAGCCAATGGCCTTGTGCCATTGCGGCAGGTTGTCAGGGGTAAGGGGTACGCCATCTACGCTGATGCGGCCTGTCTGGGGGGGCAGCAGGCCCAATAGCACATCCATTAGCGTGCTTTTGCCTGCGCCGCTGGCCCCGGCAATCCCAATACTGGTGTTGGCTGGAATCACTAAATTGAAGTCATGCAGCACTTGTTTTTCAGGGCTGCTAGGGTAGGCGTAACCAATGCCTTCCAAACGGATTTCCTGCTGCAGCGGTAAGGGGGCAAGGGCTGTTTGTTGGGTTTGTGGTGGTTGTGCAGGCAGGGCCATGTCCTGGTGCAAATGTTCCAAAACGGCAGAGGCAAACTTCAGCCGTGCAAAACCCCGATACATGATTTGCGCGGCAGGCAACATACGGTAGGCGGCAAAACCGTATAGGCCTAAAGCGGGTAGTACGTGGGCGATGTCGCCGCTACGCGCCAGCAAGGCCAAGGCAATGGCAATCAAGCCGGTGTAGCCGGTGGCTTCGACTAGGTACAGCGGGGTTTGGCTCAAGGTGTCGTTGGCGGCCATATGTCGGGCCTGGGTCCGTGATGCCTGGCTGTAGCGTTGTATATAAGCAGCTTCGGCATGCGTGACTTTGATGTCACGAATGCCATGCAATGCTTCGTTGCATGCTTGGTAGCGCTCTTTATTGACTGCCTGCATTTCTACGCCCATACGCCGCAAGCGTTTGCGCACCAGTATGTAAATCACTCCATACAGGCTACCGACCACCAGCACGATGGCCAGCGCCGTTGCCGGGTTGTAGGCAAATACCAGCCCCAGCATGGCCAGCACGATGATGCCTTGCGTAATGACCTGCGACATGGGCTGGATCAGGTTGCCCATGAGCATGTCCACTTCGGCCAGGATGGATTTGGACAGTTCAGCACTGTTGCGGCTGAGAAAAAATTCATACGGCTGCTCCAGATAGCGGCTCATTAACCGGCTGCTGATGGAGTGACGTAGCAAATGCACAAACCTGTTGAGCAAATGCTGGGTGATGGTTTTAAAAGCGGACGATGCAATTACCAATGCAATAGAGGCCAGCCCCAGCACGGTGATAAAGCGGTTTTGCTGTGTAAACCCCAACTTGTTGTAAATGACGTGCAACCAGGGGTTCTCCTGCACGATATCGGGCCGGGCCAACACCGATAGAAAGGGCATGATGGACAGTACTCCTGCTGTTTCAGCCACCGCCATGCACAGTGCCAGCACCAGCATCCAAACAGCTTTGCGCTGTTCAGCAGGTGTAAAAAGAGACCAGAATTTTTGCAGGGTGTGATGCATGAGGGGGGATATTAAGGGATAGCAGAAGCGCAGCCGTTGAACTTCTGCCCATCGTGGCTCCTGGCTACCAGCACTCAGTACTCGCAGGCGCCAGTGTTTGAGATATGGCGGAGGTGGTTGCAATAATTTATGCGGCGGTAAGGGCCGCTTGCGTGAGATTGCCAAAGTGTTCCCAAACAAAGCCTTGAGCAAAGGCTTGTACGTCTTCTACAGGAAGCGGTTCACGCAGCAATTGCAACGTGTAATCAGCTAGCTGTGGGTAGTTGTTTTTCTCCGCCAAATACCCCGACTGCCCATGCGCTACGGCATCCACAATGCCGCCGGTGGCAAAGGCGGCGGTGGGCAGGCCGTGGGCGGAGGCTTCGATGGCGACCATGCCAAAGCCTTCGGGGTCATCGGGGATGTGGCGCACGGGGAAGACATGGACATCGGCCGCTTCATACACAGTGGCCAATTGCGCGGCATCGGTAATCACACCTAAAAAAAGTAGGTGCTCAGCCACGCCAGCTTGGGCGGCTGCGGCTTGAATGCTTTCTACGCTTTGGATGCCCGCGCCTAGGGAATTTTTGGGCGCTTCGCCCACCACGACTAGCATGGCCGAGGGTTCTGCAGCTACGATGCGCGGCAGGGCGTGTTCGACAAATTCACGCAAGCCTTTGCGGGTGGTCAGCCGCCCGACAGAGAGGAGGATTTTTTTACCTTCCAGCCCATACTGCTGCTTGAACGCGGCAATACGCGCGGGTGGTTGAGGGGCTGCGGGCAGGCTGACACCGGGGTACACGATATGGGCTTTGTTGGCTGCTACGCCTGCTGCCAGCGCCAGGTTTTGCGTGGGTGTGCTGTTGACGATAACCGTATCCAGCCTGCGAAACACGGGCACCCAAAGTGTTTGGTAGCTACGGTTTTTAACGGCAATGTCCAACCCATGCAGATACGCGGCTGTGCGTGCCCCGCAGCATTTGCCCACCAACCAGGCTAGCGGGGCGGTCAGGCCACTACCCGCCAGCACCACCGTGGGCCGCCAGCGCAGCGCCAGCCATAGGGCTTTAAAAAGGGCGATGAGGAGAAAAAGCGGCAGGGGCTTGAGCGGGGCCTCTTGCAGCTGGATGTTGGGCGGCTTGATAGTGGCACTTCCGGCGGGGCCAATCACGCGCACTTCGGCGTGCTTAGTCAACTCATCAGCCATGTGCCAGTTCAGACGCTCCATACCGCCCACCAAGGGCGGCAGATTGCGGGTGATGATGAGGATGCGGGGTGGGGTCATGGTTTGGGCCGCTCAATCAGTTGTTGTGCCAGTTGTTTGCCGTTGGCTGTTAAGCGGTAGCGCTGCAAACGGCTATTGGATAAGCGGATGACCGCACGCAATCAGGGTCAGACCACAGAATCCAGCCAGGGACAGCGCCACTTACCTACATCCTGGGTGCTGGCTTCGACTACTAGCTTCGACTTCGCTCAGCCAACGCAGCCAATGCAGCTAGCGCAAAAAGCAGGCAGAGGTCAATTTTTAAACCCGTAGGGGCAGACATACGTGTCTGCCCTAATAGAAATGTTGCGCCGTTCACCCCGGGTGCGCTGCGCTTACCCGAGCTACGCCCTTCTATCCGCTCCCTGTCTGCCCTGGGCCTGTCGAAGATCAAACAGCAAATACCTCATCCAAACTACGCGCATCCAGTACACGCAAGCCCCAAAGCTCTAATTGCT
>CAZMMM010000159.1:3143-5305 GCA_964567385.1 uncultured Comamonas sp. | reverse complement strand
GGGGTGTTTCCGCGGTAATCATTTTGGTGTAGCCCACGCGTTTGTCTTCCCCACGCCCGTGGGAGTGTTTCCAGCTCGGTTCTGCCCAGGGCTTGGGCTATGTCGTCTTCCCTACGCCCGTGGGGGTGTTTCTGAAGCTGGTGAAGTGCTGCCCTAGGGATACAGATGTATTTCGCATTGGACTCTCTCCTTTCAAAATACCAACATATAGCACTTGCTTACTCCCAATACAGCGCCGTCAAATCATTCACCGCAATCGGCATGTCTTCCCATAGGCCGCGCAAGTTGGCGCGTGCCACCGTGACCCACTGGGGTTGGTAGAGGAAGACGTTGACGCAATCTTGCGCCAGCAGTTGCTGGGCTTGGGCCAATAGCTCGGCGCGCTCCTCTGGATTGGCTGTGCTTTGGATGCGCTGGTACAGCGCCTGAAACTCCGGCGATTGGTAGCCCCAGTAGTAGTCGGTTTTGGCGTAGTTGCCCAGGTCAAAAGGCTCGACGTGGCTAATCAAGCTCAGGTCATAGTCCTTCTCGCCATAAGTGCCACTGAGCCACTGTGCCCATTCCACGTTGATGAGTTGCACCTGGATGCCTACTTGCGCCAGCAGTGCGGCCACCACCTCGCCACCCTGGCGGGCGTAGGGGGTGGGGGGTAGGGTCATTTTGAGGCGCAGGGGCAGCTTCAGGCCGCTGGCTTGCAGTAGCTCTTTGGCTTTGGCGGGGTCGTGGGGGTGAGCGGCGGTGGTATCCACATAGCCCAAGGCTTGGGGCACGTAGTGACTGCCAATGGGCACGCCATAGCCATCCGCAGCGGCGGTAATCAGTGCCTGGCGGTCGATGGCGGCGGCAATGGCCTGGCGCACACGCAGGTCGTTCAGCGGTGCTCTGCTGTTGTTCATCGCCAAAATGGTTTTGGCGCGAGAACCACTCACCACCACCTGAAAGCGCTTGTCCGCTGCAAACTGCGCCACGCTGCGGCTGTTGACGCGAGGGAAGGCATCCACATCACCGGCCAGCAGGGCGGCGGTTTGCGCCCCAGCATCGGGGATGAAGCGGAAGGTGGCGCTGCGTATGCGCAGTTGCTCGGCATTGCGCCATTGCGGCCAGGCTTCCAGGCGAATGCTGCTGCCCTTGCGCCATTGCTTGACCACATAGGGGCCAGTGCCCACGGGGGCGGTGGCGTTGCTGTCGGCACTGCTCGGCTCCACCATGATGGCCGTGGCCTGCCCGAGGGTGAAGAGCAGCCCCGGCTCGGCCTCGGGGCTGTGGATGGTGACGGTGTGCGTATCTGGCGTGCTGATGCGCAGTTGGGCAAAGCTGGCCTTGTCTTTATTGGTGCTGTTGGCGCTGGCGGCACGCTCCAGGCTAAAGCGCACGGTGTCGGCATTAAAGGGCTGGCCGTTGTGAAACTGCACACCACGGCGCAGGTGGAAGGTGTAGCTATGGCCGTCGGCGCTGGCCTCCCAGCGTTCGGCCAGCAAGGGGGTGATGCTGCCGTCGGGCTGGATTTTGGTCAGCGTCTCAAACAGGTTGTAGTGCGCCACTTCACCAATGGCAGCGGCGGCGCTGGCGGTGGGGTCCAGGACAGGCGGCTCCAGCGCCATGGCCAGGTTGACATGCTGTTGGGCGGCAGAACGTGCTTGGGCGGCTGCGCCCCAAGGCCAGAGGCTGGTGAAAGCGGTAGCAGTGGCAGCGGCGGCAGTGCTGGCCAGCCATTGGCGGCGGTCAATCGTCATGGTGGGTAAACCTTTCTTGCGGTGGTTAGGCTCGAATGTTAAGTCTGCAATGCAGCCAGACGTGCCTGGCGGCGCGCCCGTGCTGCGCCGGGGGTAATACTGGGCACAGCGGCCAGCAGGGCGCGGGTGTAGGGGTCTTTGGCCGCTTGCAGCAATTGGTGGCTGGGGCCGCTTTCTACCACCTGGCCTTGGTGCAGCACCAGAACCTCATCACATAAATGGTGGATGACAGACAGGTCGTGGCTGATAAATAGATAGCTCATGCCGTGGCTGCGCTGCAACTCCTGCAACACATTCAGCACCTGGGCCTGCACGGACACATCTAGGGCGCTGACCGGCTCATCAGCCACCACCAGTTGCGGGCGGGTGATGATGGCGCGGGCAATGGCAATGCGCTGGCGCTGGCCGCCAGAAAATTCGTGGGGGTAG
>CAZMMM010000159.1:2598-3133 GCA_964567385.1 uncultured Comamonas sp. | reverse complement strand
TGGGCATCATCAGCATGCAGGCCGACTTGCTCTAGTGCCTGCACGACGCGCTCTTGCAGCTCATCAGCAGGTAGGGGGGGCAGGGTGGAGAGCGGCTCGGCCACGCTGCGGCCAATGGGCAGGCGTGGGTTCAGGGCGCTGTAGGGGTCTTGAAACACCATTTGCATCTGCGGGCGCAGGGTGCGTAATTGGGGGGCGGGCAGGGCGTGGATGTCCTGGCCGTGCAGCAGCACCTGGCCGCTGCTGGGCTCGTCCAGTGCCATGACCAGCCGCGCCAGGGTGGACTTGCCGCTGCCAGATTCGCCCACTACGCCCAGGCTACGCCCGGCGTGCAGGTTGAAGTTGATATCTTGTAGTGCCACCAGCCGGGGTGCCAGCCCCCAGGGCTTGCGGCGCGGCAGGCGATAGGTTTTGTGCAGTTGGCGCACTTGCAGCAGGGGCGGGGGCAGGTCTTGGGCTTGCATGGGCGTGGTGCTTGGGTGGGTGTGAATGCAAACAGGGAGCATGTTGGTGAACATGCTCCCTGTGCTGTGCA
>CAZMMM010000159.1:0-2588 GCA_964567385.1 uncultured Comamonas sp. | reverse complement strand
TCAGAGAAATAAGGGCTTATTAAAAAGGCTTATTGCTTATTACTTGGCAAAAGGCTCGGGGCGAGGGGTCTTGTCGCTAGAGGGCGGCAAGATGGGCAGCGTCATCTGGGGCTGCTCGCCGGTGAGGGTCTTCAGGAAGGCCACGATTTTGGCGTTCTCTTCAGTGCTGTATTTGCGGCCCAGCTGGATGCGGCCCATGGTGTCAACCGCTTCTTCCAGCGTATCGGCAGCGCCATCATGGAAGTAGGGGTAGGTCAGCTCCACGTTGCGCAGGGTGGGCACTTTGAAGTTGAAGCGGTCGGCATCGGTGCCAGTCACTGCTGCACGGCCTTCGGCGGGGTTGTCGGTTTTGTACGCTTCCACCACACCCATGCGCTGGAAGGAGTTACCGCCAATCGCTATGCCGTTGTGGCAGGCCACGCAGCCGCTGTCGCGGAACAGCTTGTAGCCTTCCAGCTCGTTTTGGGTGAGGGCTTTTTCATCACCTTTGAGCCACTTGTCAAAACGGGCGTTGGGGGTGACCAGCGTTTCTTCAAAAGCGGCGATGGCATCGGTGACCTGGTCGATATCAATGTTGTCTTTTTTGAAGACTTCCTTGAACTCAGTCACATAGCCGGGGATGGAGGCCAGCATATCAACGGCCAGCTCGTGGGTGAAGGCCATCTCCATAGGGTTGGCGATGGGGCCACCGGCCTGCTCTTTCAGGTCTTTGGCGCGGCCATCCCAGAACTGGGCCACGTTCATGCTGGAGTTGAGCACGGTGGGCGAGTTGATAGGGCCTTCCGCCCAGTTGTGGCCAATAGAGGTCTTCAGGTTGTCGCTGCCGCCCATCGACAGGTTGTGGCAGGAGTTGCAGGAGATAAAGCCCGATTTGGACAAGCGGGGGTCAAACCATAGCTTCTTGCCCAGCTCCACCATGGCGGGGTTGGTGACCTTGGCAGGCTCAATGGGTTGGATTGGCTCGTTATCGGGCTTCATGGCCCAGCTGGGAGCGGCGGTTGTTGCAGCTAACAGAACGGCAGCAACAATAGGACGCAGTGTTTTTTTCATCATCGGACTCCGGTTGGTAGAGAGCCAAGTGGGTTGCACTTGGAGTAGTGCATGTTGACCATGCGCATAGGCTGATTTTACGCATTCACCCTAATACAACTAGGGTTTTTACAGAGTTGAGGCGGTTTTTTCACTGATGTTGACTTTTCGCAAGAAAAATCTGCACAAAAAGCCACAAAGACGGCTGCGTCCACGTACCTTGCAGAAGCGGTTGAAGTCCTAATGGTGGGCCGCGCCAGAGGGTGCTTGCCCTAGCGCACAAAGCTATTGAGTTCAATCATGGGCATGAGCACGGCCAGCACAATCAGCAAGACGACTGCGCCCATGAGCAAAATCAGCAGTGGCTCTAGCACGGCGGCCAGTTGCAGGGCGCGTTGCTGCACTTGCTGCGCCAGTTGGCCGCCTACGCGCAGCAGCATGGGGCCGGCTTGCCCAGTTTCTGCGCCCAGGCGGGCAAACGTGCCCAGCAGTTTGGGAAAGCGCGGTTTTTGCGCTAGCGCCAGCCCTAGGGGCGCACCTTCGCGCACCAGGCGCTGCACTTCTTGCAAATCTTGCTGCATGGCGGCGTTGGCGACGGTGTGGCTGGCCGCTTGCAGCGCGGGCAGGATGGGCAGGCCAGCATGTACCAGCAGCCCCAAGGTGTTGGCAAAACGCGCCGCGTTGTAGCGTGCCAGCAGGGGGCCGAGCAGCGGCCAGCGCAGCCAGGCACTGTGCAGGTGCAAGCGGCTGGCGGGGTGGCGCAACGCCAAACGCAGGCCAATGCCGCCAGCGGCCAGCAACGCCAATAACAGCGGCCACCAGGTGCGCAGCCCGGCGCTCAGGGCCAGCATGGCGCTGGTCAACCAGGGCAAGCTGCGGCGCGAGCTGGCAAATGCCCCCGCCACCTGGGGCAGCACATACACCATCAAAAAGGTGACGATAAGAATGGCAATGGCGCTCACGATGGCCGGATACAGTGCCGCGCCCAGCAGCTTGGCTTGCAGGGCTTGGGCGGCCTCGTATTCATCGGCCAGGCGCGAGAGCACCTGGGGCAGATGGCCGCTGCGCTCGCCTGCTGTGACGACGGCACGGTACACCTCGTCAAATACGCGGGGGTGCTGCGCCAGCGCTTGAGACAGGGCGCTGCCGGCCTTGACTTGCGCCAGCACTTGCGCCACGAGCTGGCGCTGGGCATCGGTGCTGGCCTCTTCCCCCAGGCTGAGTAGGGCGCGTTCTACGGTTAAGCCCGCTTCTAGCAGGGCGGCGAGCTGGCGCGTCCATACCGCCAGCTGTGCCTGGCTGAGGGCGGGGCGCTGGTATAGCTCCATGCGCCACCATGCGGTTTGGCCGCTTGGGCTTGCGCTGCCTGCCGCTGCTGCTGCTGTGTTGGCATTGGCGCTGCTTTCCTGCACCGCCACGGGCAGCAAGCCTTGGGCGCGTAGGGCGGCGCGGGCGGCTTTGGCGTTGTCGGCCTCTAACTGGCCTTGGCTGGGGCGGCCTTGGGCATCCAGGGCTTGGTAGTGGAACTGGGGCATGGGGGAGCGGTGGTTCAATTGGCC
>CAZMMM010000158.1:0-5325 GCA_964567385.1 uncultured Comamonas sp. | reverse complement strand
AATGAGTCACAGAGATGATTGGTGATTGGAACAACGGCACTGGCCGTCGCAAATCCAGCGTCGCTCGCGTCTTCCTGAAAAAAGGCAGCGGCAAGATTACTGTCAACGGCAAAGACATCCAAGACTACTTTGGCCGTGAAACCTCCATCATGATTGCCAAGCAGCCCCTGGTGCTGACGGACAACGTGGAGTCTTTCGACATCCAAATCAACGTGCGCGGCGGTGGTGAATCCGGCCAGGCCGGTGCAGCCCGCCACGGCATTACCCGCGCCCTGATTGACTATGACGAAACCCTCAAGCCCGCCCTGAGCGCTGCTGGCTTCGTCACCCGCGATGCCCGTGAGGTTGAGCGTAAGAAAGTCGGCCTGCACTCCGCACGTCGCGCCAAGCAGTTCTCCAAGCGTTAATCGCTGGTCAACACTGCCCACATCGCCGCCAGCCGCTGCAAAGCCTGGCGGCTTTGTTATGCCCGCAGTGTGGCCACAAAAAGCACCTGCCCTCCCCTTGCTTTGCGCTGGTGCGCTACTATCTGGCAGCAAGAAAACACCACCAGAACATCTTTTTACGGAGTATTTGTGATGAGCACCGCCCTTGATACCGTTGACACCGCCACCAGCACCAGCGACAACGACTTTCCCAGCCCCATCATTTTCACCGACAGCGCCGCCAGCAAAGTAGCCGAGCTGATTGCCGAAGAAGGCAACCCTGACCTCAAGCTGCGCGTCTTCGTTCAAGGCGGGGGCTGCTCGGGCTTTCAATATGGTTTCACCTTTGACGAAGAAACCAGCGAAGACGACACCACTATGACCAAAAACGGCGTGACCCTGCTGATTGATGCCATGAGCTACCAATACCTGGTCGGTGCAGAAATCGACTACAAGGAAGACCTGCAAGGCGCACAATTCGTCATCCGCAACCCCAACGCTGAAACCACCTGCGGTTGTGGCTCCAGCTTTGCTATCTGATGCCCTAAAGCCCTTACCTTCACCACCCAGAAAGCCTGCCATGAGCCTACCCGCCTACCAAGAGCCGCTATTCAGCGCTGATGCCTACCTAGCCTGGGAAGCCGAACAGCCCGATAAGCACGAATACCTCAACGGCGAAGTGTTTGCCATGGCGGGCGCATCGGAAGCGCATGTCACCATTGCACTGAATGTCGCCATGGCGCTGCGCAGCCAACTACGCGGTAGCCCCTGCTCGGTGTTTATCTCGGACATGAAGCTGCGGGTGGATGCCGCCAACGCTTTTTTCTACCCCGATGTCTTCGTGACCTGCGCTGAGGCAGACCGGGCACACACCCAATTCAAAACTGCCCCTAGCCTGATTGTGGAAGTGCTCTCGCCCAGCACCAGCGCCTACGACCGGGGCGACAAGTTTGCCAGCTACCGCAACCTCTCCAGCTTGCAGGAATACCTGTTGATTGACACCGAGCACCGCCGCGCAGAGCTGTTTCGCCGCGACAAGCCTAACGCTGGTGACAAAGAGCAAGGGGAGCGCTGGCTGCTCTACCCTCTGGAAGGGGAGCAAACCATCCACCTGGCCAGTATTGACCTGGATATCCCCCTGGCAACGGTGTATGAGGATGTGCGCTGGGAAACGCCCAGCAGCTGCCCCTAAAAAGAGCCCGCCGGGTAAATAGCGCCCAACACCCGTGGCCCTTGCGCACCAGTCACAGCCGGCAGATTACCCTGCAAACCCAATAAGCATTGGTGCGCCAGCCAAGCGAAGGCAGCGGCCTCTACCTGTAGCGGCGGCAGGCCAGCGCTGGCCGTGCTGCTCACTTGCCAGTCTGGCAGGCGCTGTTGTAATTGCTGCATAAGGGTCACGTTCAAAGCGCCACCGCCGCACACCAGCAAGGTGCTGGCATCCCCCCCATAACGTTGTGCATCTTGGGCGCAGACTTGCGCCGTTAGCGCCGTCAGCGTGGCCTGCACATCGGCGGGCTGCGCTTGGGGGAAGGCCTGCAAGCGCTGCTGCAACCAGCTCCAGTGGAATAAATCCCGCCCCGTACTTTTGGGGGCTGGCTGGGTAAAAAATGGCTCATCAAGCAGGCATTGCAGCAGTGCAGGCACAACTTGGCCCTGTGCCGCCCAAGCCCCATCCGCATCGTAGGTTTGGCTGGTGTGTTGCTGGCACCAGGCATCCATCAGCGCATTGCCGGGGCCGCAATCAAAGCCCAGCACCGGCTGGCTGGCATCGCTTTGCGGTGGCAGCACGCTCAGGTTAGAGATACCGCCAATGTTCAGCACCAACACCGCGCGCTCGGGCTGGCCAAAGACCTGCTGATGAAAAGCAGGCACCAAAGGTGCACCCTGCCCGCCCGCCGCAACGTCGCGGCTACGCAAGTCCGCCACGACAGTCATGCCCGTGCGCTCGGCCAGATAAGCAGGGTTGAGCAATTGCAGGCTGTAGCCCACACCATCGTGCAAGCCAGGCTGGTGGCGTACGGTTTGACCATGTGCGCCAATGGCGATCACAGCGCTGGCGGGCAGGCCACTGTCATGCAACAGCTGCTGCACCACCTGGGCATACAGGCGGCTGATGGCTGTGCCTGCCAGGGCGGCGCGGTGCAACTCGTCCTGGCCGTGGCGGCTGTTGAGCGCTAGCAGCTCTTGGCGCAGTGCAGGCGGCATGGGGCAACTGGCATGGGTCTGCACTTGCAGGGTTTGTGCGCCGGTAAATTGGGCAAGCACCCCATCCACCCCATCCAGGGACGTGCCTGACATCAGGCCGATAAACCAGCTACTGCTATGTACTGTCATATAAAAAAAGGCCCTGAATCATCAGAGCCTAAGAAAGGGGGGGAAAACATCCCAGCGCCAAACGTTTACTGGGCGCTGGCTTGGTGAATCAGGGCAGCAACGCTCAACTGGTCACGCCACTGGTTAGCCTTCGTGTGGAAGTCTTGTTTTACCTTCTCAGACATGGGGGTATCTGCGTTGGCGGCAATGATGGTCTGCGGGTCTTGGTGCACACCATCTACACGGAACTCAAAGTGCAGGTGCGGCCCAGTGGACCAGCCGGTGGAGCCTACCGCGCCAATGTTGTCGCCCTGCTCTACTTTCTGGCCTTGCTTGACATCGATGCGGCTCATGTGTGCGTACACCGTGACGTGGCTGGTATTGCTGTGCTTGACGAACACCACATTGCCATAGCCGTTTTGCCAGCCTGCAAATTCCACCACCCCATCACCCACAGTACGAATAGGCGTGCCTGTGGGCGCTGCAAAGTCTGTGCCCAGGTGCTTGCGCCAGGTTTTGTGAATGGGGTGCAGGCGATTGCTGAAGGTGCTGCTGATGCGGGTGAAGGCCACGGGCGAGTTCAAATACGCACGGCGCAGGCTGGAACCATCCATCGCGTAATAAGAGCCACGCTGGCCAGGCTCGGCAAACCACATGGCCTCGTAGTTTTTACCCCTATTGTTGAACTGGGCGGCCAGTACACGGCCTGAGCGCAGGGGCTCGCCATCACCTTCCAGGGTTTCGTACATGAAGGTGAAGGTGTCACCCTTGTACAGGCGGCGAAAGTTAATCTCAGGAAAGATGTCCGCAATCTGCGTGGCTACAGCATCAGGGATGCTGGCTGCATCAGTCGCCGCAAACAAGGAGCTTTTGATAACGCCGCCTGCCATGCGGGTATTGACAGTCAGCGGGGCACTGGCAATTTTGGCGTTGAATGCGCCTTGCTCGTCACGCTCCAGCGTCAGGCGCTGAAAGTAACCACTGCTTTCATCTTGCACCCAGCGGGCAGTGAGTTGCAGCAGCTGGTGGTCATTGCTGGCCTCGGCCATCACTAGGCGACCACCACGGCCAAGCAGGTGCTGGCGGGCCAAGTCGTTACCGCGCAAAAACTGGGCCGCTTCGGGGTCGGCAATGCCCAAGCGCTTGAGCAGCGACTCCACCGTGTCATTGGTGCGCGAATAGGCCGTGCGGTGCAGGGAGAACTGGTTGGCCTCCATCAGCTCCGTCAGGCTGGTGTCACTAACCAAAGAGGGCACGGGCACGCTGACGGTGCGTTGGGGCAGGGCCGCAGGGTCAGGGCCCAAAGAGGCAACGGCAAAAGCTGCGCCACCACCACCTAACAGCAAGGTGGCAATCGCGGTGGAAACTCTTTTGGGGTGACGTTGCAGCAAACCGGCCAAGTGGGCTAACACGGCTTGGCCTGTAGAGAGGAGAGAAAAATTCACAACAAACTTCTCGGGGGCAGGAGAAAACAATACAGCAAAATGCCAGCGACAGAGCAAGCCGTTTGCAGAGCCATGACCACCCTGCGCAAGGCCAGCGGGGATTGTCAAAGAATTCGGATAACGGGGCTTTGTACTATGTCAAAAACCAGGCTGACTAAAATCGCACCTGAAGCCATCAGGCACAACCCGCCAAGTGTACTGGGCAAGACCCCTTTGAATACAGAAATAACCCTTATGAACACCCCGCAAAAATACCCCATCACCGATGCCGTACAACAGGCTCTGGCCGTATCCCTGCGCGGCACGGACGAGCTGCTGCCCCAAGACGAGTGGGTGCAAAAACTCGCCCGCAGCGCCGCCACCGGCCAGCCTTTGCGTATCAAGCTGGGGCTAGACCCCACCGCGCCCGACATCCACCTGGGGCACACCGTGGTGCTGAACAAAATGCGCCAGTTGCAGGATTTGGGGCATACCGTCATTTTTCTGATTGGCGACTTCACCACCCTGATTGGCGACCCCTCCGGCCGCGACAGCACCCGTCCGCCGCTGACCGCCGAGGAAATCAAGGCCAACGCCGAAACCTATTACACCCAAGCCGCCAAAGTGCTGGATCCCGCCAAAACCGAAGTGCGCTACAACAGCGAATGGAACGACGCGCTGGGCGCGCGCGGCATGATTCAACTGGCGGCGAAATACACGGTAGCCCGCATGATGGAGCGCAACGATTTTCACACCCGCTTTACCGAGGGCAACTCCATCAGCTTGCACGAATTTTTGTACCCGCTGTTGCAAGGCTACGATTCGGTAGCGCTCAAAGCCGATTTGGAACTGGGCGGCACTGACCAAAAATTCAACCTGATGATGGGTCGCCACTTGCAGCAGGAGCACGGCCAAGAGCCGCAATGCGTGCTCACCATGCCGCTGCTGGTGGGGCTGGACGGGGTACACAAAATGTCCAAGTCCAAGCACAACTACGTGGGCATTACCGAAGACGCGAACACCATGTTCGCCAAGATTTTGTCCATCTCTGACGACCTCATGTGGGACTGGTACACCCTGCTGTCCTTCCAAAGTCTGGAAGCCATTGCCGCCCTGAAAGCCGAGGTCGCAGGCGGACGCAATCCCAAAGATGCCAAAGT
>CAZMMM010000157.1:4034-5334 GCA_964567385.1 uncultured Comamonas sp. | reverse complement strand
GTGAGCACAGTGCCATGCCCCACGGCGGCTTTGTGATTCGCAGTGGCAACACCGGCACGCCTGATAAGCAGCACAAGCAGGTGGTGGAGTACCGCATTGAGCTGGGCAGCAATCCCGAGTTCACCGCCAGCGTGCTGGTGGCCTACGCCCGTGCCGTACACCGCATGGCGGGCATGGGCTTGCACGGCGCAAAAACGGTGTTTGATGTAGCGCCGGGCTGGATTTCGCCCAAATCGCCCGAGCAGCTGCGCAAAGAGGCGCTGTAACTCCCCGCCCCCTCCTTTGCAAAGAAAGACGAGCTTCAAATGCTGTGGTTGATTGTGTTTGCCCTGATTGGCGCACTTGCCATTCCTGTGGTGTATTGGCAGCGTATGGACGCGGCAGAAAAAGCCCAAAAAGCGGCACGCGCCCGTGAGCTGGCCCTGCGCCAACAGGAGAACCAGAAGCTCAAGGAAATTATTTTTCGCAAGCAAGGCGAGCGCGGCCTGCATGGGGCCAGCTATGGCGACATCATGTGCGCTGATGGCGTGTACCTGCCCCAGCTGTGGGAGGCGGGGTTTGCCACCTCGATGGACGGGCGCTGGATTCGCATCAGCGCCTTTGGCCATGCCAGCCCCTATCTGATTGACCGCAAAACCCGCAATAGCTGGACTTTAAGCGCCGAGGAAGCCGGCCTGCTAGAGAGCATGCACTGGCGTTTGCCGCGCTGGAGTGGGGAAGAAACCCCCGGCAGCGGCATGCAGGAGGACAGCCAGGGCGCTTTGTCTGACAGCCTGTTCCAGTCTTGGCTGCAAGCCAATGTGGCCAATAGCGCCATGCCACTGACGGCCGTGCGTGACCTGTGGGTACCCTGGGATGCTGTGCCCGTGCAGCGCGAAGAAAATCCGCCCGAGCTGCCCCAGCCGCCAGATGGCGGGGTACTGGTTGCCGTGCAGCGCTATTGGCCCGAATCCCTGCGCACCGAGCGTCAGCCGCTAGAGGTTTATACCCACCCCCAATGGCAGCTTTTATTCAATGGTGAGCCCCAGCCTTGGGTGCTGGCCCCAGACACACCGTTTAGCTGGCGCAAAGACGGCAAGGCGCTGGCCATGTACGCCTTCCCCTTAGGCCAAGGTGGCCGCCAGCAGCGCCAAACCCTGGCCGTGTGGGATGCAGAGCGCGGCTGGCAAAAGTGGGCAGAAATTCAGCCCGCTGACCGCAAGCCCTGGGAGCTCAGCCCCGCACAAGACGAAGGCGATAGCGCTAGCAGCCTGCGTTGGGTCAAGCAGTTGTTGTTGCAGCGCGTGCGCATTGATACCCC
>CAZMMM010000157.1:0-4024 GCA_964567385.1 uncultured Comamonas sp. | reverse complement strand
CCCATGCTGCAACGCCCGCGCTTAGGTACGACCATTACCCATAGCCAGCAGAAAGAGCTGATACCCGTTACCCACGAAGGTGATGGCCGCCTGTTGCTAGGCCCCAGCCCCGTCACCCACCTGGTTTGGGAGCGCGACCTGCAACACCCCGAGCAATGGCTGGCACGCAGCACCGAGCCTGTAGCCGGCCATGCCCTGCGCTGGACTTTGGCGCTAACCAGCAGCGAAGCGCCCAGCGGCATGCCCGCCTACCGCCTGCACTGGGGGCAAAACCCCGTGCCGGGGCTGTGGGAGCTGGAGCACGTGATTGTTCACCGCCGCTGGGCGGTTTTGCTGCGCCACCCGCAAGACGATGCCTTGGCTGATGACACCCAGGTGTATGTCTGGAATGGGCGCGAGCTGCTGCCGCTGGACTTGGGGCTGCCCATTGAACGTATCGCCCCCGTACCCAGCAAGGGCGAGCTACCCGCCCCCCGTGTGCGCATGCTGGTAGCAGCGGCCACGGTGGATAAGGATGCGGTGGATTTGCGCACCGGCGCTTGGCGCTGGCCTTTGCACCATGTTACCCCCGAGCGCCTAGAGCAAGCGGGCAATGCCGTGGTGTACCAAGTGCGCGACATCGTGCCCGACAGCCAGGGCGTGTGGCGCTTGCTGCCCACTTGGCGGCCCATAAAAACCAGCATGCACCCTTGCGCGGATGGGGACTACCTCTGGTCAGAAAACGTCAATGACGAGCTGTGGTGGTGGGGCGGCATGCGCCAATACACCCCAGAGCGCCCGGAAGACGACCACCTGGTTCCACGCACCGAGGGTGTGAGTGTGACGCGCAGCGGCCTGGTGCTGTGTGGCACTGGCCCGGCGGCCATGCCCCACCCCAATGGAGAGGGCTGGCTAGTTTTGCAACCGCCTGAGCGCCCAGCGCATGGTGGGGTGGGGACTTGGAGCCTGCATTGGATGCAGCCGCACAAGCGCCAAATTCGTACCCTGATGCTGCAAGCGGCCATGCCGCTTCTGGAAGGCTGGGATAACCAGGGCGTGTACTGGCGCGAAGATACGCCCCCACCCCCGCCGGTGGAAGAGGGGCAGAGCGAGCCGCCATCCGTGCAGCGCCCGCCCATCCAGACCATTGACCCCCAGCTTTGGCAACGTGCTGAGGTAGCAGACCTCAAGCAAGGCCCTTACGGACTGTGGCTGCGCAAGCAGGATATGAGCCATGCCGATGTGGTGCGCAACCACCACGGCTGGCCCTGGTCAGGGCGCTAGCGCTAGATATTCTTGGTGAGCCGCTGCTGCTCTGCCTAGCCGATAAGCAGGCGCAGCGCCAAAGCCACAAACACCAGCGCAGCTGCACGGTTGAGCGCCCGCTGCGCCCGACTAGAGCGCATCAGCACCGCGCCAAACCAACCGCTAAACAGGGCAATGCTGCCAAACACCAGCCAGCTCGCCAGCATAAACACCAGCCCCAATACCCCCACCTGCGCCGCCACGCTGCCGCGTGCCGGGTCGGCAAACTGTGGCAGCAGTGCCAGGAAGAACACCAGCACCTTGGGGTTGGTGCTGTTCATCACCAAGCCGCGAGCCACCATGCGCGGCCAGGAGATGGGGGCAGGGCTACGCTCATGCACTGCGGCACTATCGCCCGCATGGGGCAGGGCGCTGACGGGCGCACGCCACGCGCCCCAGGCCAGGTAGCACAAATAGGCTGCGCCGCATAGCTTCATCACTCCAAAGGCCAGTGGATTGGCCGCCAGCAGGGCCGCCAGCCCCAAAGCCACGGCTGCGGTGTGGCCCACAATGCCCAGGCACAGCCCCAGCACCACAGCCAAGCCCACACGCCAACCGTGCTGGGCGGACTGCATCAGCACAAATAAGTTATCTGGCCCTGGGGACAAGCCCAGCAGCAGGGAGATGCCAAAGAAACTTAACAATACGTCGGCAGCAGGCATATACGGGGGGGCTGGGTCGCAGCAGGTAGTTAGCGCGTGCAGCGGGCGTTGCGAAACGGCCCTTGGGCGCGCTGCCAGTGTGGGGCGGGCATGTACTGGGCGCAGACGCGCAAATCCGCATCGCGGCTGCTTACCCACCAATACCAGCCCGCAGGGGCTGCGCTGGCGGGGGCGCAGGCCAGTAGCAGGGTCAGGGTAGCCGTGGCGGTAGCGCCAAGCAGGCGGGCCAAGGGCAAGCGCAGTTTAGCCATGGCGTTTAGGAATCAGCGCCAGAAACTCGCGGCGCAGGGTGCTGTCTTGCAGGAATGCACCACGCATGACGGAGTTGAGCATTTTGCTGTCCATCTCGCGCACACCGCGCCAAGACATGCAGAAGTGGCTGGCCTCCATCACCAAGGCCAGGCCATCGGGTTTGGTTTTTTCCATGATGAGGTCGGCCAATTGGATGACCGCCTCTTCCTGAATCTGCGGGCGGCCCATGATCCAATCGACCAAGCGGGCGTATTTGGACAGGCCAATCACATTGGTGTGCTCATTGGGCAGTACGCCAATCCAGATTTTGCCAATCACCGGGCAGAGGTGATGGCTGCATGCGCTGCGCACGGTAATGGGGCCAACAATCATCAGCTCATTGAGGCGCTCGGCATTGGGAAATTCCGTCAGGCGCGGCATTTCCACATAGCGGCCACGAAAGACTTCATTGAGGTACATCTTGGCCACGCGGCGTGCCGTGTCGCGGCTGTTGTGGTCGCCATCGGTATCAATCACCATGCTGTCCAGCACGGTTTGCATTTTGCCTTCCACCTCGTCGAGCAGCTGCTCCAGCTCGCCGGGTTGGATGAAGTTGGCAATATTGTCATTGGCGTGAAAGCGCTGATTGGCTGCTTGCAGGCGCTGGCGGATTTTCACGGAGACAGGTACGCCCTCGTCAGCAGCTGGTGCCGAGTTGGCGGGGGTTGAGGCCAGATTTTTGAACATGGGGCGCATCCTAGCAGCGCCACCAAGGCCGCGCCGCAAAAAGTTTTTCAGGCAGATGGGGGGTAGGCCCATACAAACAGGGTAGCCGGTTGATACTGCTGGCTACCCTGTACTTTTGGCAGGCGCTTACACCTCGCAGAGCGTGTTTGTGCTCTTAGGCCAGCAGCGCGTTCACACGCTTGACGTAGGCCACGGGGTCTTCCAGCAGCCCGCCTTCGGCCAGCAGGGCCTGGTCAAACAGGATGTGTGCCAAATCGTCAAAGTTAGCGCTGGCATCGAGTTTTTTGACCAAGGGGTGCTCAGGGTTGACTTCCAGCACGGGCTTGCTGTCGGGCACGGGCTGGCCAGCCTGTTTGAGCATGCGCATCAGCTGCATGCTCATATCGTCACTGGCCACCACCAAGCAGGCGGGGGAATCGACCAGGCGGCTGGTGGCGCGTACGTCTTCAGCCTTGTCTTTTAGCGCTTCTTTGAGCTTTTCCAGCATGGGCTTGAAGGCTTGGGCGGCTTCTTCAGCGGCTTTCTTTTCTTCTTCGTCTTGCAGGGTGCTGAGGTCAACAGCGCCTTTGGCGACGGATTGCAGGGGCGTTTCGTCAAAGTGGGAGAGGTAGTTCAGCGCCCATTCGTCGATGCGGTCGGTCATCAAGAGCACTTCAATGCCTTTTTTCTTGAAGACTTCCAACTGCGGGCTGTTTTTGGCAGCGGCCAGGGTGTCGGCGGTGATGTAGTAAATCGCCTCTTGCCCTTCTTTCATGCGGGCTTTGTAGTCGGCCAGGCTGACGGTGGGCGTGTCGTTGCTGGTAGAGGCAAAGCGCAGCAGCTTGGCAATGCGCTCTTTGTTGCCCATGTCTTCGCCCAAGCCTTCTTTGAGCACCGCGCCAAACTGGGCGTAGAACTGGGTGTATTTGCCTTCTTTGGCTTTGTCTTCGTCGCTAACTACGTCGGTGACGGCATCGGCATCGGCATCAGCTTCAGCACTGGCTTCGTGCTTGTCATGGCGTGCCAGGTCTTCCAGCATGGAGAGCACGCGCTTGACTGAGCCTTCACGAATCAGGCGCACGTCACGCGATTCTTGCAGCAACTCGCGGCTGACGTTCAGC
>CAZMMM010000156.1:0-5358 GCA_964567385.1 uncultured Comamonas sp. | reverse complement strand
TCGGCGGCCCCGCCATGGTGCGCAGCGCCGCCAAGAACTGGAAGGACGTGGGCGTAGTCACCGCTGCCGACCAGTACGACTCCGTACTCGCCGAATTGAAGGCCAACGGCAAGTTGAGCGACGCACTGCGCTTTAGCCTGTCGGTGGCGGCGTTTAACCGCATCAGCCAATACGACGGCGCGATTAGCGACTACCTCTCTAGCGTGCAGCTTGAAGCCGACAAGCTGGCCGAAGACTACCAACCCCAGTGCAGCCAATTCCCCGCCCAGTTCAATGCCCAATACACCAAGGTGCAAGACCTGCGCTATGGCGAAAACAGCCACCAGCAAGCCGCCTGGTATAGCGACTTGAACCCCATTGCCGGCAGCCTGGCTACTGGCGTGCAATTGCAGGGCAAAGAACTGTCCTACAACAACATTGCTGATGCTGATGCTGCCTGGGAGTGCGTGAAGAGCTTTGAAGCGCCCGCCTGCGTCATCGTCAAACACGCCAACCCCTGCGGTGTGGCGGTGGGCAAGGATGCGCATGAAGCCTACGCCAAAGCTTTCCAGACCGACCCCACCAGCGCCTTTGGCGGCATCATCGCCTTTAACCGCGTGGTGGATAAAGCCGCTGCTGAGGCCGTCGTTAAGCAGTTTGTGGAAGTGCTGATGGCTCCCGGCTTTACTGCTGAGGCGTTGGAAGTGTTTAAGCCCAAGGTCAATGTGCGCCTGATGCAAATCACCCTGCCAGAAAACTACGCCCAAGCCCGCAATGCGCTAGAAACCAAGCGCGTAGGCTCTGGCCTGCTGGTGCAAAGCGCCGACAACCACGAGCTGGCGCTGGCCGACCTGAAAGTCGTCACCGTCAAGCAACCCACACCTGAAGAGCTGCAAGACCTGCTGTTTGCCTGGAAGGTGGGCAAATTTGTTAAATCCAACGCCATTGTGTTCTGCAAAGGCGGCATGACCATGGGCGTAGGCGCAGGCCAGATGAGCCGCCTGGACTCCGCCCGCATTGCCAGCATCAAGGCCAAAGCAGCGGGCTTGAGCCTGGAGAACACCGTGGTTGCCAGTGATGCCTTCTTCCCCTTCCGCGATGGTCTGGATGTGGTGGTGGATGCAGGCGCGACCTGCGTTGCCCAGCCCGGCGGCTCCATGCGTGACCAGGAAGTGATTGACGCTGCCAACGAGCGCGGCGTGGCCATGGTGTTTACGGGGGTGCGCCACTTCCGCCACTGATGCTTTTCCCATCATTGCTTGATGCCCCCAGCCCTGCCGCCCCCTAGCCGCAGGGCTTTTTTGTGGCTGGTGGTGGTTGATGTGACGCATATGCCGCATAAAGCGATAGCTGTCTAGCTAGGGTTTTTCACGAGGAATTACAGCTTGCAGAAAGAGTTTCTTCTGGAATACTATTATTTACCGACCAATCGGTAAATTATGTTTTTTAACAGGAGACCTGTCATATGAGTAAGCAGAAAATCGCGCAAACCATGGAGTTCCCGCCTGCCACCGAGCAGCCCAATATCTACCCCCTGTCCTGGCACCAGCACACCAAAAAGCTGGAAGAAATCTGGGACGCATCGCGCCGCGAGGTGTGGGATCCCAAGAAGCTGCCCTGGGATACCTTCGACGTTGAAAAATACACTTGGGAAGAGCGTGAAGCCATCGCCTACTGGTGGACGCTGCTGTCGGTGTTTGACGCTTCTGCGCCACCGGTGTTTGCTGCTGCCCTGATCAAAACCTACGAGGCGCATGAGGAAGATGCGGTGCGCCGCTGCTTCTTCAGCGTCACCCAGGATGAGCAAAACCATGAGCAAATGTGCGGCATGGCTATCACCAAATTCTTGGGACACCCCGACCCCATCACCTACGAGCCTAAAACCGAGCTAGGCAAGCGCCTGCAAAAGAACGCCAAATGGCTGTACTACAACGGTGGGCGCTACTGGGATGGTTACAAAACCGCTGTGCCCAAGTACAGCCTGGCGGTGTTGTTCAGCTCCTTCCTGATGGGTGAGATTGCCGCTGCCACCATCTTCCACCAGATGGCAGCGGGCTGTACCGAACCCGTGTTCAAAGAAGCCTTCCGCAACATCGGCAAAGACGAAGGCCGCCACATGGGTATTTGTCTGGCCTTGATGGAGCGTGACTACCCCAAAATTGCCGCCGAAGACCGCAGCATGATTACCAAGCAAATCCGTGCTGGCTATCTGTTCCTGTCGGCAGTGTTGTTTGAGCCACCCATGGACTTCTGGGATTTGCCTGAAGACTTCATTCAGAACCAGCGCGATGGCGAGGCCGTGGCACGTGCCGCCGGTTTTGCCATCCCTGAGTACGAAGCCAAGAAAAACAACTGGCGCACGGCCATCCTGAACCTGAAAGGGGCGCTGGATAAGTACGACATCCCCTTCCCCGCCATCCCCGAAGTGGGCATTACGGGCGAAGAAGTCTCGGATGTGGATATGGACGACATCATCCCTGTGTTCTAAGCCCCAGTCCCCGCTTGGCTCCCCATTGAGCAGAGGCAAGCGGGGGCTTGCAACACTGTTTTATCAGCCACTTTTCTCAAATAAAGAATTGCCACTATGACAAGCAACATCAAGCTCTCCCCTTCCGGTCAAACCGTCATTTGCGAAAGTGGTCAAACCGTGCTGGAGGCGCTGGAGCGCTCAGGCTACGCCCTGCCCAACAACTGCCGCGCCGGTGCTTGTGGTGAGTGCAAGGTCAAAGTACTCGATGGCGAGTTTGACCAAGGCTTTGTGCTGGACATGGCCTTGTCGCAAGACGAGCGTGCCCAGGGCTATGGCTTGATGTGCATGGCCAAGCCCCTGACCGATACGCTGGAAATTGAATGGGGCACGGAAGATGCCAAGCCCCAGCTCTTTCCCGCCCGCGAGGGGCAGTATGCCGTGCTGGTGGACCGCATTGCCCGCACACCGCGCATCACCGAGTTTGTGCTGCGCCCCTTGAGTGAGCCGATGCGCTTCTGGCCGGGGCAATACGTTCAACTGGGCGATACCAGCCAAGGCATACCGGTGCGCAGCTACTCACTAGCCAGCGCCCCGCGCCCGGATGGGGAAATTCGCCTGCAAGTGACCCGTGTGGATGCGGATGAGGCCGACAGCCCCGCAGGCCGCACCAGCCGCTGGCTGCACGATGAGGTGGAGCTGGGCGCAAGCCTGCGCTTTTCCGGCCCGCATGGCACGTTCATTGGCGATCCTTCGGTGGATACGCCGGTGTTATGCCTGGCGGCAGGCTCTGGCTTAGCCCCGATTTTGTCGCTGGCAGAGGCGGCGTTGCGCCGAGGCTTTAAGCTGCCGGTCACGCTGATGTTCTCTGCCCGAGAGGCAGAGGATTTGTACGACATTGGCCTGATGCGCTATTGGCAGGCACGCTATCCCAAGTTCCGCTACGTGCCTACGCTTACCCGTGGGCAGCAGGAAGGGGTGTTGCAAGGGCGCATTCCTGCCATTTTGGGGCAGCACTTTCCTGACCTGAGCGGCCACAGCGTGTTTGTGGCCGGCACGACCAGCTTTGTCGATGACTGCGTAGCCGCCGCCAAAGCCCTGGGTGCCAAGGACGAGCTGATTCACACCGAAGGGTTTTTTGCCCAGAATTGAGGCATCAACCAGGCTGTATAACGAGCATTTACACGCATTCAAGCTGCGCAATATATAGGGGGTACTACCTAGTTTGGTAGTATCCCCTATCTTTTTTCCCCTGCTTGAAGGAGCACCACCATGGCCAGAGGGCGCGCCGCTAATTACGAAGAACAACACCAAGCCATCTTGCAGCAGGCCGCCCAATTGTTTGCCCTGCAGGGCTATTGGGCCACCAGCATGAACCAGGTGGCGCAGGCTTGCGGCCTGTCCAAGCCCGCGCTCTATCACTACTTTGTGGACAAGCACGATTTACTGGTGCAGATTGCCCAAGGCCATGTCAGCCGCCTGCAAAACCTGGTGGAGCAAGCTTTGCACACCCAGGCTAACACCAGCAGTACCAGAAGCACCACACCCCAACGGGCCGATACCGAGCAGCAAAAGGCTCTGGCTTTTTTGGAGGCCTTGATTCAAAGCTTTGTGCAGGAATACGCCCAGGCACGCTATGCCCATCGCGTGCTGGTGGAGGATGTGAAATTCATGCAGCCCCAAGCGCAAGCGCAAGTGCTGCAAGCCCAGCGCGATTTGGTTGATAGCTTTGCCCAAGCCTTGAGCAGCACTTGGCCGCAGTTGCAGCCACAAGGGCTGGCCAAGCCCACCACCATGCTGCTGTTTGGCATGTTGAACTGGCTATTCACCTGGTTCCAGCCGGAGGGGGATTTGTCCTATACGCAGATTGCGCACATGGTGCTGCGACTGCTACAAGGCGGTGTGCCTGCGCTGGCGGCTTACGCTCAGGATGCAGCAGGAGCTTTTGGGGAGTTTGGGGCGAGCACAGGCAGCTCCACATAAAACACCGCACCACCGCTATCCAGGTTATCGGCCCAGATGCGGCCTTGGTGTTGGTGGATGACGGTTTGGGTGTAGGCCAGCCCTAGACCTACGCCGCTGGTGCTTCCAGCCTCATGGCGTTTTTGGCGGGCGAAGGGGGCAAACAGCTGGGGCAGCTCTTCGGGGGCTATGCCTTCGCCCTGGTCGCGGATGGCAATGCGCCATGTATGGGGTTGGCGGCTGAGGTGGATGCTTACCCGGCTATCGCTGGGGCCATATTTGATGGCATTGCTCAATAGATTGCCCAGGCTGCGGCGCAGTTGGTTGGTATCGCCCCAGACCAGGGCTTCTTCTTCCTGCGGTAGCCAGTCCAGCTGAATGCGGCGTGTTTGTGCGGCGGCCCAGTGGTCGTCCAGCACTTGGTCAATAAGCAGGCCTAGCTCTAGTGTGGAGCGCTGGCGGCTGGGTTGCTCTAGGCTGCGCGCCAAGTGTACGAAGTCATCCGCCAGCTGCAAGGCGTTGTGGGCGCTGTGGTTGATGCGCTCTAGCAGGGGGGGCGCATCTTTGGGGCTGCCCATGTGCTGCTCTAGCTCAATGCTGGTGATGATGGCGCTAATGGGCGCACGGATATCGTGCGAGATAAAGCGCATGGACTGCTCGCGCTGGGCTTGCAGCTCGTGCAAACGGGCCAGCGCTTGCTCTACGGCCTGGATATGCTGCTCCAAAAAATCACTGGTACGCCGCTGTTTTGCGGTTTGGGTGCTGGCGGGGGTGACCCCCTTGGCTTGCAGGGCATGAATCTCACTGCGCAGAAAGCCCAGGGCGGCGCTTTGTCGGCGCCAGCTCCATAGTGGGTAGGAGCTGGCTAGGCCAATCAAGCCAGCAACAGGCTGCAAATGCCAGCCCCACAAGGGTGCCAAAAGCGTTAGTAGCAGCACCAGCAGCCCTAG
>CAZMMM010000155.1:5002-5368 GCA_964567385.1 uncultured Comamonas sp. | reverse complement strand
GGTGCGCATGATGCTGGCCAACGATGAGCTGCGCACCGTGCTAGTCAGCATCCACGTCAGCCTGCGCCAGGCGCTGGAGGCAGTGACTAGCGCTAACGTGCTGCAAACCCTGGAAATTACCCACCGCGCCCTAAGCGCTCTGTTGGGCAGAGCACCGCGCATAGCCGTGGCAGGGCTGAACCCCCATGCGGGCGAGGGCGGGCTGTTTGGGCGTGAAGAAATCGACACCATCGCCCCAGCCATTGCCCAAGCACGCCGCCAGGGCATGGATGCGCAAGGGCCTTTTGCGCCAGACACCGTGTTTATGCGCGCCCGCCACACCGCTCAAAAACCAGGGGAGTTTGATGTGGTGTTGGCCATGTACCA
>CAZMMM010000155.1:0-4992 GCA_964567385.1 uncultured Comamonas sp. | reverse complement strand
GTATTTAGGTGTGGAGCAGGGGGTGAATGTGACCCTGGGCCTGCCGCTGGTGCGCACCAGCCCTGACCATGGCACGGCTTTTGATATTGCGGGCAAGGGCTTGGCTGACCCCAGCAGCCTGGTGCAAGCGCTTTACATGGCGCGGCGCTTGAGTGCTGGGCAGGCCGCCAGCACACTTTGATCACCTTGTTTGCCCTGGATCAGGGATTTCCCCCTGGTCATGCGCTGACAATGTGGTTTTTTAGTGCCCAACGCTGCAGTGAAGCGCTTGGGCAATGCTCTGGCATTTGGGCGCAGGGTGTGGCTCCGCTACAATTTCGCGGTTATTCCCAAATCTAACGATGTTCAATCGAGGATCCTCATGAGTGAAACTCCTATCGACCCCAGTAAGCGGACGTGGATTGTCACGTCAGCCTGCGCTGGCGCGGTGGGCGGCGTGGCAGCCGCCGTTCCTTTTGTAAGCACCTTTCAGCCTTCTGAAAAAGCTAAGGCTGCTGGCGCTGCGGTAGAGGTTGATATCTCTACCTTGCAGCCTGGCGAAAAAGTCACCGTTGAGTGGCGCGGCAAGCCCGTTTGGGTTGTGCGTCGCACGGAGCAACAGCTCAAAGACTTGGAGGCGCTCGATCCACAAATGGCTGACCCGGACTCTGTGCGCACTGCCGTCCCCACCCCCGCATACGCCAAAAATAAGCACCGCTCCATTAAAGACGAATACTTGGTGGTGGTGGGCATTTGCACCCACTTGGGCTGCTCGCCCGTAGATAAGTTCAATACCGGCGCACAGCCCTCGCTGCCTGACGATTGGAAGGGCGGCTTTTTCTGCCCCTGCCATGGCTCCACCTTTGACTTGGCGGGACGTGTGTTCAAGAACAAGCCCGCTCCAGACAATCTGGAAGTGCCCCCCCATGTTTACCTGTCTGATACCACCTTGCTCATCGGTGAAGACAAGGCATAAAGGAAGACACGATGGCTCACGAATTCAAGGATATCGACCCCAATGCGCCCACTGGCGCCAAGGTGGTGAACTGGTTTGAGAACCGCTTTCCCACAGCGTTCTCGGCCTACAAGGTACACATGTCGGAGTACTACGCTCCGAAGAACTTCAACTTTTGGTACATCTTCGGCTCGCTGGCGCTGCTGGTGCTGGTGATTCAAATCGTCACTGGCATTTTCCTAGTGATGCACTACAAGCCCGACGCTGAAAAAGCCTTTGCCTCAGTGGAATACATCATGCGTGATGTGCCTTGGGGCTGGCTGATTCGCTACCTGCACTCCACCGGCGCATCGGCCTTCTTTGTAGTGGTGTATTTGCACATGTTCCGGGGCTTGATTTACGGCTCCTACCGCAAACCGCGTGAACTGGTGTGGATTTTTGGTTGTGCAATTTTCCTGGCACTGATGGCTGAAGCCTTCATGGGCTATCTGCTGCCCTGGGGCCAAATGTCCTACTGGGGCGCACAGGTGATTGTGAACCTGTTTGCCGCTGTGCCTGTGATTGGCCCTGACCTGGCGATTTTGATTCGTGGTGACTACGTGGTGGGTGATGCAACGCTCAACCGCTTTTTCAGCTTCCACGTAATTGCTGTGCCTTTGGTGTTAATTGGCTTGATTGTTGCCCACTTGCTGGCGCTGCACGACGTAGGCTCCAACAACCCCGATGGCGTGGAAATCAAAGCCCCTGGCGCTCCTAAGGATGCCAAAGGCAATCCTCTGGACGGCGTACCCTTCCACCCCTACTACACCGTGCACGACATTTTCGGCGTGGCTGTGTTCCTGTTCCTGTTCTCGGCGGTGGTGTTCTTTGCCCCTGAGTTCGGCGGCTACTTTCTGGAGTACAACAACTTCATCCCCGCTGACCCGCTGAAAACGCCTAACCACATCGCTCCCGTGTGGTACTTCACGCCCTTCTATTCCATGCTGCGCGCTATTACCGCTGAAATGATGTATGCGCTGATGGCCTGCGTGGTACTGGCAATGGGCTTTGCTGCTTTCAAGAGCAAGCTGCCCGGCCTGTTCAAGCTGGTAGCCGTGGGTGCTGGTGTTGTTGCCATTGCCCTGATGAGCGTGATTGATGCCAAGTTCTGGGGTGTGGTGGTGATGGGCGGTGCTGTGGTAATTTTGTTTGCCCTGCCCTGGCTGGACTTCTGCGAAGTCAAATCCATCCGCTACCGTCCCGGCTGGCACAAGTGGCTGTATGCCGTGTTTGTAGTGAACTTTGTCATCCTGGGCTACCTGGGTGTGCTGCCCCCCTTCCCTGTGGGTGAAAAAGTCTCTCAAATTGGTACTTTGCTGTACTTTGGATTCTTCCTGCTCATGCCTTGGTGGAGCCAGATCGGTGCAACCAAGCCCGTGCCCGAGCGCGTGACTTTCAAGTCCCACTAATACGAGTCAGGAGAAAACGATCATGAAAAAACTGTTTCTTACCTTGCTCACAGCTTTGGGCGTAGCCGCTGGTGCGGGCTTGGGTACGGCCCAAGCCTCTGATGGGGGCTTCCCCATGGACAAAGCGCCCATCAATGTGCGCGACCAAGCATCGCTGCAAAACGGTGCCAAGCTGTTTGTCAACTACTGCCTGAGCTGCCACTCTGCGGCCTTCATGCGCTTTAACCGCTTGCAGGATATTGGCCTGTCTGAGCAGGAAATCAAAAACAATCTGCTGTTCACCACCGACAAGGTGGGCGAGACCATGATTTCCGCCATCAACCCCAAGGAAGCCAAAGTCTGGTTTGGTGCCAACCCGCCAGACCTCACCGTGATTGCCCGCTCCAGCGCTGGCAATGGTGGCTCGGGTGCCAACTACCTGTACACTTTCCTGCGCACTTTCTATGTGGATAACGCTCGTGGCACAGGATGGAACAATCTGGCCTTCCCTGACGTTGGTATGCCCCACGCTTTGTGGGAGCTGCAGGGCCAGCGCCGCGCCATCTTTGAGGACGGTGCTTTCAAAGGCTGGGAGCAAATCACCCCTGGTACTTTAAGCCCTGAAAAATACGATGAGGCCGTGCGCGACCTGGTGAACTACCTGCAATGGATGGGCGAGCCTGCCCAAGTCTCACGCACCAATATTGGTTTGGGCGTGCTGATTTTCTTGGGCATCTTCATCCTGATTGCCTGGAAGCTCAATGCCGCTTTCTGGAAAGATGTGAAGTAAGTCTTCTTCGCCTTGCCAACCGCCTGCCCGCACACCCCTTTGTGTGCGAGCAGGCGGTTTTTGTGTTAAACCTTTATAGTTTTGGGGCGCTATGCAAGCAGCGCCCTGCTGCTTTTTGAACTACAGGAGTTTTTGCCATGATGGTGCTTTACTCTGGCACGACCAGCCCCTATTCCCACCGCTGCCGCTTTGTGCTGTTTGAAAAAGGCATGGACTTTGAAATCCGCGATGTTGACCTGTTCAGCAAGCCCGAAGAAATCATGGCCATGAACCCCTATGGGCAGGTTCCCATTCTGGTGGAGCGTGACTTGATTTTGTACGAGTCCAACATCATCAACGAATACATTGATGAGCGCTTTCCCCACCCCCAGCTTATGCCCGGCGACCCGGTAGACCGCGCCCGTGTGCGTCTGTTCTTGCTCAATTTTGAAAAAGAGCTGTTTGCCCACGTCAACACCATTGAGGCGCAAATGGGTAAAAAAGGTGCTGACAAAGAGCTCGAAAAAGCGCGCAGCCATATCCGCGACCGACTGACTCAGCTGGCGCCGGTGTTCCTCAAGAACAAGTACATGCTGGGGGAAAACTTCTCGATGCTGGATGTTGCTATTGCCCCCTTGCTTTGGCGCTTAGACTATTACGGCATTGAGCTGTCTAAAAATGCAGCACCTTTGCTCAAATATGCCGAGCGCATCTTCTCTCGACCTGCCTATATTGAAGCCTTGACCCCTTCTGAGAAGGTGATGCGCAAGTAAACAGGTCAGCTACTACCAGGAGCCCATATTGCCCATGACGGATCACAACCAGACCACGACTTCTCCCCGCCCCTACCTCTTGCGCGCCTGGCATGAGTGGTGTACTGACAACAACCTGACCCCCTATTTGGCAGTACAGGTTGATGAGACAGTGCAAGTGCCCGCCGCTTTTGTGGAGGATGGGCAAATTGTGCTGAATGCGGGGTATGACGCAACCAGTGGTCTGCACATGGGCAATGACTACATCAGCTTCAAGGCGCGTTTTGGCGGCAAGCCCCATGAGATCATGCTGCCCGTAGGGCGGGTGGTGGCGATATTTGCCCGAGAGACCAATCAAGGCATGTCCTTCCCGCCTGAAAATCCACCAGAGCCGCAAGCAGCCACGGTGCCGCAGACTGTCGCGCCAAGAGTTGTAGCGCCGCAGCCTAAGCCTGCGGTGCAGTTGGTGCACTCTAAAGATGACGCTGAGCAAGCGCTGGAGGATTGGGAAGATGCCCAGGCCGATGAGGACGCTGAAGACAACAAACCCGACGACACCCCGCCCGCTCGTCCCAAACGCCCTGCGTTGAAGCGTGTGAAATAAGCGGGCAAGACCCATTTTCAAAAAGTAGGACGTTCTTCGCTTAGAATGCGTTTTTCTTTCGCCGGCTTAGCTCAGTTGGTAGAGCATCCGCCTTGTAAGCGGCAGGTCGTCAGTTCGATTCCGACAGCCGGCACCAATTCTTCATGCAGCAAGCCTGCATTGCACTCAGGTTTCAACCGCTGGCAGTTTGCCCAGCATGAAATCGCCGGCTTAGCTCAGTTGGTAGAGCATCCGCCTTGTAAGCGGCAGGTCGTCAGTTCGATTCCGACAGCCGGCACCACCCCCTTTAAAGTTTTTTGTTAAGTATGGTTACGCCGGGCGTAGCCTGGGTTTGGGGCAGCACGCGCAGGCGAATGTCTTGCACCACCCAGCCTTTGGTGCGCAAATGGGCGGCCAGCGCGGGTAATAAATGCCGCAACTTGTTAGCGGCAGTGTTGCTTTTAACCAGCAGACACCAAGTATCACCTTCAATGGGGCCGGCTTGTATATGGGGTTTGAGGCCAGGC
>CAZMMM010000154.1:0-5427 GCA_964567385.1 uncultured Comamonas sp. | reverse complement strand
CTTGCCCTATACGCAGGCCAAGAAGGTGCTGGATGTGCTCAAGCGTCATAGCTTGGGCCGCAAGCAAGCAGAAACACAGCTTTATCAGCAAGCGGGTGACAGCAAGCAGTACCGTTCCCAGTTGCAGGCCGCCATTGCCCACTTGCAAGGGCAACAACAAGAGCAAGGAATCAGTAGCCTGTTTAGCCGTGGTGGTACCCGCCTCAGTGCCAGCGCCGATCAAGCCAACTTTGCTGTTGTGGCCTACCTGATAATTCTGGGAGGTGACTGATGTTGCTTTCCCTGTTGCAACTGCCAGATGCCTGCCGGGTAGAACACAAAATTCCGAAAAAAAATATAGCCGAGCATGCACGCCATAGCAGCAGTGCAGCCCGGCTTTTGCAACAAGCAGTAGAAAGCATTCATCTATTGGGGCATATCACGCCCAACAACAGCAACATTGCAGCCTATCAGGATGCCGAGCATGAATACCTGGAGCTGATGCTGATCAGCGTACGGCTTAAAGAGCCACTGCCCGCCGCCGGGCAGCTTAAACAACTGCATCAACTGCTTCACCAGAGCATCGCCTATCCGCTGCTGTTGGAGCTGCGCAATGAGCGGGGGGCTCAGTGGTCTCTGGCTGAAAAAACCATCAACCAGGCCAGCCCGGAACATGAACAGCTGGTTGTGCAAGAACTGGTGGTGACGGACTGGCAATCCGAGCAGCCCAACGAGCTGCAGAAAGAGTTTCAGCACAGCCTGCGTTTTGACCAGCTTGACCATGCCAGTCTGAAAACCCTATACCTTAGCCTGCTGGGATGCTTTGTGCGCTACCTTACCGCCCACAGCCTACAGCAGACGACATTGGCTGACGCAGCAGCCCGTTATGATCAGGATTTAGAGCAGCAGCACGCAAAATTGCGTAAGATTCAGCAACTGCAACAACAAATAAAAACGCTACAAGCCCAGCGTGACAGCTGCAGCCAATTTAATGAAAAAGTCGCCATTAACCTTGAACTGCAACGTATAACCCGTGAACTGAAGGAACTCTCATGAGCAGCAATGACAATCAGCCCACTGCCGTGGCTGCTACCAGCCTGGACATTACCGAGCACAACCTGCAGCAGCTTAAAGCGCTGTTTCCGGCTGTGTTTACTGAAGGCAAGATTGATTTTGATGCACTGAAGGCCGAGCTGGGCGAACAGGTCGAAACGGCCAATGAGCGTTATCAGTTTACCTGGGCAGGCAAAGAACAAGCCAGGCGTATTGCCACCACACCAACGCTGGGTACCTTGCGCCCGGCACCGGATGAGTCGGTTGATTTTGATAGCACAGAAAACCTGTACATCGAGGGTGACAACCTGGAAGTGCTCAAGCTGCTGCAAAAAAGCTACTTCAATCAGGTGAAGATGATCTACATCGACCCGCCTTATAACACCGGTAAGGACTTTGTTTACAAGGATGATTTTAAGGACAACTTGGCCAACTACCAGCGCCTGACCGGCCAACGGGACGAAGAAGGCAACCCGCTATTTACCAACAGCGACAGCGCCGGACGCTACCACTCCAACTGGCTCAACATGATGTACCCACGCCTCAAGCTGGCCCGTAACTTGCTGCGTGACGATGGCGTGATCTTTATCTCCATTGATGACAATGAAGTGCATAACCTGCGCAAGATTTGTGATGAGATTTTTGGTGAAGATAATTTTTTAGGTACTTTCGTAATTAATGCAGCACCCAATGGCCGAGATTACGGACACATTGCTAAAAATCATGAATTTTGTATTTTTTATAGTAAAAATATATCAAAATGCGAGACAAATTTTCTACCAGATGAAGCAAGGGTATTTAAATTCGAAGATGAGGTGAGCGGTTTTAATATCCACCCTCTTTACAACAGTAACGAGTTATTTAATAAGAATAATCGCCCAAATCTCTTTTATCCATTTTATCTTTATAAAGATAGTCCTGTAAAAGGATTGGAGGGCGATTTTTACGAGATAGGGCTGGATAAAAGAACAAACTCAATCGAGGTGTATCCGCCTTTATCACAGAAGAATTCCGTGCAATTTGTCTGGCGGTGGGGGAAGCAAAAATCTGCTGAAAATATTAATAAGGAAATAATGGGATATATCACCTCATCAGGTGAGCCTCGTATCGTGCAAAAAATGCGTACTGATGAAAAGCTGATTCGTTCTATAATTTCAGGAAGGGAGTATACATCTCGAAGAGGTACATCTGAGGTTGAGTCCTTGTTAGGCGGGAAATACTTTAGTTTCCCAAAACCACTAGAGTTGCTTAAGAATTTCGTGCTATCAGGTATGCAGGATGATTCATTGCTTCTTGATATGTTCGCTGGCTCAAGTACTTCTGCAGATGCCGTAATGAGTATGAATGCGCGAGATAGCGGTAAGCGCAAATTTATTATGGTGCAAATTCCCGAGCCAACGCCGGAAAACTCCGAAGCCCGCAAGGCCGGTTATGCCACCATTGCCGAGATCGGCAAAGAACGCATCCGCCGTGCAGCCAGCAAGATCCAGCAAGAGCATCCAGACGCCAAAGCCGACTTCGGCTTCAAGGTGCTCAAGCTCGATAGCTCCAATATCAAAAAATGGCAACCGGATTTCGACAACCTGGAACAAGACCTGCTGGGTGCGGTAAACAACATCCTGCCGGATCGCACCAGCCACGATCTGCTGTATGAAGTGCTGATCAAATACGGCTTGCCGCTGACCCTGCCAGTGGAGCAAATCGAAGTGGCTGGACACACCCTGTACAACGTCGCCAGCGGCTCGCTGATTGCCTGCTTTGACGAAGGCGTTACCCTGGACTGTATTCAGGCCATTATTGCGCTGAGCACCGAAGATGCACCTGTGCTGCGTGTGGTATTCCGTGACAGCAGCTTTGCTGATGACATCGTAAAAACCAATGCCATCCAGCGCTTCAAACAAGCCGGCATTGAAGATGTGCTGAGCATTTAGGGGTAAACCGTGAAATACGCACAGCTAACTAAAATAGATTTGTGGGTTTGGTTATGAAAGATTTTATGCTGATGGAGCCGTCCAACTGTTCGTTACAGGATTTGCTCGGGCAGGGGAGCAGCTATCAGGTACCCAGATTCCAGCGTGACTATGCTTGGCAGCTAGAGCAGTGGGAAGACTTGTGGACGGATATTGAAAGCCTGTCGCAGGAGCATTTTCACTACATTGGCTACATTGTGCTGCAGCGTAAGAATCACAATCAGTTTGACGTGATCGACGGCCAGCAGCGACTGGTTACGCTCAGCTTATTGGTACTGGCTGCGCTGCGCGTATTGCAGGATTTTATTGACAACGGTGCAGATGCGGCTGACAACCAGGAGCGGCTGGAAGAGCTGCGTCGCAGTTTTATTGGTAACAAAGACGTGGCCAGCCTGCGCGTAAATAACAAACTGGCCCTGAACCGTAATAACGACCGTTTCTACAAGGCCATTAGCAACGAACTGCAGGCACCCGCCCGCCGCAGGCTAACCACCACTAACAAGCTGTTGATGCAGTGCTTTGAGTTTTTCCGAAAAAAAATGAGCTTGCCTAATGGGGTCGAAGTGGCCACCAAGCTGGCACAGATCGGCAATGGTATTATTTTTACCAAGGTGGTGGTGCAGGATGACCTGAACGCCTACAAGGTGTTTGAAACGCTCAACGCCCGTGGGGTGCAGCTGTCCACGCCGGATCTGATCAAAAACTATATTTTCTCCATCATCACCAAAAACGATGATGTCAGCGACGAAGAGCTAGACGAGCTGGATATGCGCTGGGCTGAAATTATCGAGCAACTGGGTGAAACCAATTTCACCGAATTTGTTCGCTACCATCACAACGCCAGAGCGCCCTTGAGCACCAAAAACAATCTGTTCCGTGCCATTCGTAACCTTGTGCAGACACCGGCGCAAGCACACGACTATATCAACTCACTGGTCAGCCATGCCGCCGTGTACGGGGCTCTGTTGGAAAGCCATGATGAGTTTTGGCATACAGGACTGGAAGCTGCGCAGCTTGAGCAACTGCGGCACTACCTGGAAGGCTTCAAGCTGTTCAATATCCGCCAGCCGTTTGGCATCCTGATGACGGCCTATTTCAAGATGAGCCGTGCGGATTTCGTCAAGCTGGTCAAGGTCATGTTTGTGCTGGCGGTACGCTACAACATCGTCGGCAAGCATTCGCCGAATGCGCAGGAGCTGGCATTTAACAAAATTTCTATGGCGATTGATGCCGGCACAATCAGCCGTCCTAGTGGCGTCAAGACCCACCCCGAGTTTCGCAAACTGTACCCGGCAGATGACAATTTCAAGAATGAATTTTCCCTGCTGTCGATGCCGACCCGCCAGTCATCCAAAAAAGTACGCTACTTGTTGGCCAGTCTGGAAACCTTTCTGGGTAACCATTGCGACCACGGTAACTGTGTACTGGAGCATGTTTGCCCATATAACGCTGAGCAACACTGGCAAGACAGTTTTGGCGATGGAATCGAGAGCGTTCAGGACAGGCTGGGTAACGTGGTTTTGCTGGAGCGTGACGTGCTGGCCCGTGCCAGTTTTGCTGACAAAAGGGAAGCATATCTGGCATCCGGCTTTGAGCTGGCAAAAAAAGTAGCCAGTTTTGAAGAGTGGAATCAGGCCACGGTTAACCAGTACCAGCAATGGCTGGCTGAACAGGCTGTGCGCATGTGGCAGGTGGAATAGGAGGCAACTGTTAAGAAATGCTTAACAGTTCATACCAAGGATTAAGATGCAATGAAACTGAAATTTGACCAAAGCCTGCCCCACCAGAAAGCCGCCTGGGAGGCAGTGGTAGCATTGTTTGCCGGGCAAGAAAGCTGTTTTACCCCGTTCACCATGCCGCAAGTACAAGCTTTTGACGCCAGAGGGCAGGCAGCACTGGGGTTGTTCAGCGGCCAGCAGGGCACGGCCAACCGGCTGGTATTGACTGAAGACGAACTGCTGCACAACCTCAAGCAGGTACAGCTTAAGCACGGCCTCAAGCCCAGCAGTGGACTGGATAAAGCCAATCTGCATTACACCGTGGAAATGGAGACTGGTACCGGCAAAACCTATGTTTACCTGCGTTCCATCTACGAGCTGTACCAAGCTTACGGCATGACCAAGTTCATTATTGTGGTGCCGAGCCTGGCGATCCGAGAAGGGGTGAAAAAATCCAGCGAGATCACCCGTGACCACCTGAGTGATATTTACAAAGAAACCAAGGTGGATGCCTTTATTTACGACTCCGCCAACCTGGAGCAAGTGCGCGGCTTTGCCGAGTCCAGCCACATCCAGATCATGGTGATCAACATTGATGCCTTCCGTCGTAGCTTTACTGATCCGAGCAAGGAAACCAAGGCAAACATCATTCACCGTAATATCGACGGATTGGAAGGACAAAAGCCTATTGAACTGATTGCCCAGAC
>CAZMMM010000153.1:0-5440 GCA_964567385.1 uncultured Comamonas sp. | reverse complement strand
CAGAATGTGCGTGAGGATGTCACGCGACAGCCCCTCGGTAGAGAGCAGGTGAATAAGCTCGCCATTTTTATTGAGCTGGGGATTGCTTTTGTCAGGCACGGTCAGACCTCTTTGGATTTTTTGGGGCTTTTAGATTTCTTTGATTGCAAAGTGACAACTACCGTCTTCAGCACGCGCCAAAGCCAGTACCTGGTTGGCGGGCAGGCTGATGCGGGCAGCGGCAAAGTCAGCGGCGTAGGGCAGTTGGCGGCCACCACGGTCAACAAGAACCGCCAGGCGCACACAGCCGGGACGGCCATAGTCGTATAGCTCGTTAATCACGGCGCGTACCGTGCGGCCTGTGTAGAGCACATCGTCCAAGACCAAAATATCTGCGCCGTTCACGTCAAAGTGCAGCTGGGTGTGGGCACTGCTGGCCATGCCGCGCTGGGCAAAATCATCGCGGTGCAGGGCGGACGACAGGCGGCTGACGGGCTGCTCTAGCCCCAAATCCTGGTGCAGGCGCTCGGCAATCCACGCGCCGCCGGAGGTGATGCCCGCCAGCTGCGTCTGGGGGCCCATCATGCGGCGTACACCAGAGAGAAGGTCACGGTAGAGGGCTTCGGCATCCAAAACCAAGGCTGCATTCATGGGGGAGTCGTCCTTAAAAATTGTTCGAGGATGATGCAGGCCGCCGCTGCATCCAGTTGCTCGGGGCGAGCGCCTTGGGCCAGGGCTTCAGCGCTGGTGTAGCGCTCGTCAACCTCTAGCACAGGCAGGCCAAAGCGCCCGCGCAGCTGGCGGCCAAACTTCAGGGCGCGGGCGGTCATTTCGTGGGCGGCACCATCGGGGTGGCAGGGCACGCCAATCACCAGCGCGTCGGGTTGCCACTCGGCCAGCAGGCGCTCAATGGCGGCAAAGCGCTCGGCGCTGCTTTCTGTGCGGATGGTGGTGAGCGGGCTGGCTGTGCCCAGCAAGCGGTTGCCGCTGGCTACGCCTGTGCGCTTGGCACCAAAGTCAAATGCCAGAAAGGTTTGTGGCGCTGTGGGGGGGTGAGGCTGGGGCATAAGGCTTTAGGCAGCAGGCATCAGGCATCAGGCATTGCCCGCTTCAGAGTGCAGCATCCAGGGCTTGAGGCCCAGCAGATCTAGCACCGCCTCATAGCGCTGTTCGGGGGCAGTGTCAAAAATAATGCCGACATGCTGGCCCGCTTCTACCGTGAGCCAGGCGTTTTCGCGCAGCTCAGACTCTAGCTGCCCCTCGCCCCAGGAGGAATAGCCCAGCGCCACCAACAGGCGCTTAGGGCCTGCACCGTGGGCAATGGCTTCCAGTACGTCTTTGGAGGTGGTCATCTCCAGGCCGCCGGGAATGCTGAGGGTGGAGGCGTAGGCCGCTTCGTCGCTGTGCGGCGCATCCAGAATGATGGGGTCATGCAGCACAAAGCCACGGTCGGTTTGTACGGGGCCGCCCTGGTAGATGGGCTGCTCTTGCAAGTCTTGGCGATGCAGGGGCAGGTCGATTTTTTCCAGCAGGGCGGGCAGGCTCAGGCGGCCAGGCTTGTTGACCACCAAGCCCAAAGCGCCGCGCTCGCTATGCTCGCAGACGTAGACCACGCTGCGGCCAAAAAAATCATCTTCCAGGTGGGGCATGGCCACCAGGAAGTGATGGGTGAGGTTCAGGGGCGCTTCAATAGGTTGGGACATAGCGGGCATTTTAGGCCCGCTGGCATGCCCCTGGAAGTTAAGCCGCGCTGTCAGCCGTTTGGCCGGTGTATTGGCGAATCAGGCCCAAAAGCTCGGTATCGCCATAAGGCTTGCCCAGGTAGTGGTTGGCGCCCAGCTCCATGGCCAGGTCGCGGTGCTTGCTGGCCATGCGCGAGGTAATCATGATGACGGGCAGGCGTTGCAGGCGCTCACTGGCGCGGATGTTGCGCAGCAGGTCAAAGCCGTCCATGCGCGGCATCTCAATGTCCGAGAGGATGACATCGGGCAGCTCATCTTGCAGCTTGTCCAGCGCTTGAAGGCCATCCGCAGCGGTACTGACGCGAAAGCCTTCGCGCTGTAGCAGGCGCTGGGTGACGCGGCGCACGGTAATCGAGTCGTCCACCACCATGATGAGGGGGGCTTGCGCCGCTTGCTGGGCCGCACTGCCATCCTCGCTGCTGGCCGCTTGCTGGCGCAGTAGCTTGGCTTGGGCATCGTCCAAGATCGCGGGCAGGCCCTGGCCTTGGCCACGAATTTGCTCGCCATGCACGGCCAGCAGGGCCACGGGGTTGTAAATCAACACCACCGCCCCTGAGGCCAGCAGCGACATGCCCGCCAAGCCCGGCAGACGGGCCAGCTGGGGGCCGAGGTTTTTGACCACCACTTCCTGGTTGCCCAGCACCTCGTCCACATGCAAAGCCATGCGCTGGGAGGCACTGTTGATTACCACCACAGGGCGGGTTTTACCCCCGGTGCTGTGGGTGCTGCGTGGCGACTGGCTCCACACAGCACCCGCCCAGAAGAAGGGCAGCTTGCTGCCATCGGCTTGCGCCAGGCTGGAGCTTTGGTAGGCAGCCTCCAGCTCTGGCAGGGTCAGGCGGCGCACAATTTCCACTAGGCTGGCGGGTACGCCCACTACAAAATCACCAGCGCGCAGCAGAACCACCTGGGTCATGGCGGTGGTCAGGGGCAGCACTAGCTCAAAGACCGAGCCTTGATCGGGTTCACCGTGGGTTTCAATGCGCCCGCCCAGTGCCAGCACTTCAGAGCGCACCACGTCCATGCCCACACCACGGCCCGATACGCCGGTCAGCTGCTCTGCCGTGCTAAAGCCAGGCATAAAAATCAACTGCCCGGCGCGGGCGGTATCCACCGTTTCATCCGGGCCAATCAGGCCGCGCTCTAGCGCTTTGGCGCGTATGCGCTCCAGGTTCAGGCCAGCACCATCGTCAGAAAACTGCACCGAGACTTCGTTGCCCGACTGCGCGACCGTGATGCGAATGCGCCCCACCTCGGGCTTGCCCTTGGCCTTGCGCTGCTCGGGCTGCTCAATACCGTGGTCTACGCAGTTGCGCAGCAGGTGCTCAAAGGCGGGGCTCATGCGCTCCAGCACACCCCTGTCCATTTCGATACTGCCGCCGGTAATGCTCAGGCGTACTTGCTTGCCCGTGGTTTTGGCGGTCTGGCGCACCACGGCGTACAGGCGCTCGCCCACGGCATCAAACTCCACCATGCGGGTGCGCAGCAGGTCACGTTGTAGCTCACGCGAAAGGCGGCTTTGCAGCAGCAAATCATCTTCCGCACTGGTCACTTCACGTTGCAGATTGCGCTGCACGGTGGCCACGTCGTTGACCGATTCGGCCAGCATGCGGGTCAGCTCCTGCACGCGGGTAAAGCGGTCGAACTCCAGCGGGTCGAAGTTGTCGCCAACCTCTTGCGCCTGCTGCTGGCGCGATTGCATTTGGGACTCGGCCTGCACTTCCATATCGCGCAGCTGGGAGCGCAGGCGCTCTAGGTTGGAGCTTAGCTCGCCCACAAAGTTTTTCAGCTGGCGCACACGGCCATCCAGACGCGAGCGGGTAATCATCACCTCGCCCGCATCGTTGACCAAGCGATCCAGCAATTGGGCACGCACCCGCACCAGCGCCTGGGCAGAGCTGCGGTCCACCATTGGCGGGCTGACCAGGCTGCTGGCTGGCGCCGGGCTGCTACTGGGGGCAGTGGCAGGCTGTGCGCTGGCTGGGGCAGCATCCTGTGCGCGAGTGGCATCCGCTGGGCTGACCGCAGGCTCGGCAGCGGAGGCGGCCTGGTCCTGGCTGCTGACGGTGCGCAGCAGGTGGAAGGCAGCGTCAATCCCATCCAGCTTGATAAAGGCGGGCTCTAAATCTTCGGCGCTGGTTTCGGGGGCGGGCATGCCCTCCAGCAGGCTTTCCAGGCGGTGGGCCATTTCCCCCAGGCGCATGGCACCGGCCAGGCGGGCGCTGCCTTTAAGGGTGTGCAAGGCGCGCAGCAAGCTGGCGCGGTGCTGGCCTTGCTGGGGGTGGTTGCTCCAGGCGCGCAGGCTGGCGCTCAGGCTGGGCAGCAGGTCTAGGGCCTCTTCCTCAAAGATGGGGAAGAGGTCAGGGTCCACCATGTCCAGCGCGTCGATGTCGTCATCATCGTCATCGTCCATGGCCATGGCGCGGGCCATGGCCTCATCCAGCTCTTGCTGGGCCAGCAGGGCTTGCTGCACCTCGGGGCTGAGGGTGTCGCTGCTGGCCGTGGCGGGTGGACTGGCTGGCTCTGGCTCTGGCTCTGGCTCTGCAGTTTGTGCTTCTTCAGCCAGCTCTTGCAAGTTGGCCAGAGTGGCTTGCAGGGCGCTGTCCTGGGCCTCGTCCATCAGGCTGGGCAAGGTGTCTTCCAGCAGGGGCGCATCCACCAGCTCGGCCAGCTGTTGGCGCAATGCGGGCTGTGCTTGGCCCAACTGCCCTTGGGCGAAAAGCTGTAGCAGGCGCTCAATCTCATGACCGGCCTGTGCCAGCAGATGAATTTGCTCTGGCGGTGTATGCAGCTGGGGTTGCAGGTGTAGCAGGGCATGCTCCAGCAGGCGCGCCAGGGAGGACAGCTCAGAAAAGCCCACCGTGGCAGAGCTGCCCGCCAAGGCATGGGCCCAGGCGCTGGCCGAATCAGGCTGGGGCTGCTCGGGGTCTTGCTGCCAGTCATCCAGACAGCCGCGCAGGGCGGCGCACCATTCCTCAGCCTCAGACAGGTAGATGTTGTACAGCGGCAGGGGGATAGAAAGCTCGCCCACCTGCTTGGTTTGTGCCATGTCCAGTGGCTCTTCGAGCAAGACGGGTGCAGGTGGTTCAGGAGCCGGTTCTGGCACAGGCGCAGATTCTGGCTCGGATGCCAGGGCGGATTCAAAGGCAGAGAAGTCCAGCTCCTCAGCGGCCTCTGCCTCTGGCAAGCTGGGGAGCTCGGCAAGGTCTGCCAAGTTTGTGGGCGCTGGCTGTATTGCTGGCTCTGAGAGCAGGGGCAGGTCAATCGGGGCAGGCTCGGGCTGTTGCTGTGGTGCAGGCTCTGGGCTGGGGCTGGGCAGCTCCAGGTCAAAGCTCAGCTCAGGCAGCAAGGCCTGGTCCATGCCCAAGGTGGGCAGGTTCTCAGGCGGCAGGGTGGCGGCAGGGGCTGGCGTAGGCTCGGGAAGGAACTCGGGTTGAGGTTGAGGCTTGGCCTTGGCTTCAGGCAGTGCGGGGGCGGGGGCGGGCGGGGCTTCAGCAGCTTGCCCGCTGGCGGCGGTCAGGTCTAGCGGTAGCCAGCGCGACTCCAGGCGCATTACATCGGCACTGGCGCGGAAGGGGGCGGGCTGCCAGGCCTTGTCCTGCCCCTCGCGAATGGCTTGCACCCATTGGGCAAAGCCCTGCATGGCTTCGTTGGCCAGGCCTTGCATGGCCTCGGGCATGGGTTTTCAGTCCCAGCGTTCCTGGTAGGAAAACATTGGC
>CAZMMM010000152.1:0-5461 GCA_964567385.1 uncultured Comamonas sp. | reverse complement strand
CTGGGCGAAGACGATATCGTACGCTTTGAGGATAGGTACGGGCGGGCCTAGCTCCCCGCCTGCATCTCCTGCAGCAGCTCAGCCTCGCGGGCATGTTGCAGGGCTTGGACGACATCGCCCATTTCCCCATCCATCACCGCTTGCAGCTTGTACAGGGTGAGGTTGATGCGGTGGTCGGTGATACGCCCCTGCGGGTAGTTGTAGGTGCGGATGCGGTCGCTGCGGTCGCCGCTGCCAATCAAGCCTTTGCGCAGCGCGGCTTCTTTGCTTTCGCGTTCGCTGCGCTCTTTTTCCTGGATACGCGCTTGCAGCACGGCCATGGCTTTGGCCTTGTTGCTGTGCTGGCTGCGCCCGTCCTGGCATTCGGCCACGATGCCGGTGGGGATGTGCACAATACGCACCGCTGAATCCGTACGGTTGACGTGCTGCCCCCCTGCCCCGCTGGCGCGGAAGGTGTCAATGCGTAAATCTGCGGGGTTGATAGTGATGGCCTGGGTTTCGTCCGGCTCGGGCATGACGGCTACGGTGCAGGCGCTGGTGTGCACGCGCCCCTGGGTTTCGGTCTCGGGCACGCGCTGCACGCGGTGGCCGCCAGATTCAAATTTCAGTGCGCCATAAGCCTGCTCGCCCGCAATGCGTAGTACGGCTTCTTTGTAGCCGCCTAGTTCGGCCTCATGGGCGCTCATGATTTCTACCTGCCAGCCTTGGTTGGCTGCGTAGCGGGTGTACATGCGCACCAGGTCGCCGGCGAATAGGGCAGATTCATCCCCGCCCGTGCCAGCACGTACTTCCACAAAGGCGTTGCGCTCGTCGTCGGGGTCTTTGGGCAGCAGCAGGCGTTGCAGCTCGGCGGCTAGCTGCTCCATCTGGGTCTGGGCGCTGGTGATTTCTTCTTGCGCCATCTCGGCCATGTCGGGATCGGCCAGCAGTTCTTGTGCAGTGGCTAAGTCTGCCTCGCATTGGCGGTAGCGGGCGTAGCGCCCGGCAATGGCAGTGACATCGGCATGCTCGCGCGAGATGCTGCGGTACTGCGCCATGTCGCTCATGATGTCTTCGCGGGAGAGTAAAAAATCCAGCTCTTGCAAGCGCAGGGCGTAGCGCTCTAGCTGTTGGCGCATGAAGGTTTCCATAGGGCGGCCTAAAAGTAAAAACCAAATAGGAAGGTGGGAGGGGGAAGGGTTTGCCACCTGTTGAGCAATGCCCTATTGCAAACAGACCAAAGGCTTAGGGGGCAAAAACAGCCGCCAATCACCAAGCTGGTAAAGCCGTGGTGGGCGGCAAGTGCTTGGCAGGGCAGCTAACGCTGACCGCTATTGCGCCCGCGCAGGAATAGGCGCGATACGGTGTCCGCTGCCTGTTCGCGCTCTTGGGGGCTGCCTTGGCGCAGGGCGGCCATGCTGCCGTGCAGCATTTTTTGCGTCAAGCCGCGTGAGAGGGCTTGCAGCACGCTATCAACATCTTCGCCCTTGGCCAGTAGTTTTCTGGCACGGGCCATTTCCTGCTCGCGCCAAGCATCGGCTTGGGCGTTGAGCTGTTGAATCAAGGCCACCGCCCCGCCTTGGGGGTTGCGTTCCTGGAGCCAATCGACAAAGCTGGCCACGCCTTGGTCAATGATGACTTCTGCCTGCTCTACCGCCGCCTGGCGCTGTGCCTGGCCGCTGCGCACTACGCTGGCCAAGTCATCGACGGTGTAGAGGTACACATCGCCCAGGTCTTTAACCTCAGATTCAATATCACGCGGCACGGCCAAATCGACCATAAACATGGGGCGGTGCTTGCGTTTTTTAAGCGCCCGCTCGACCGCGCCCAGGCCAATGATGGGTAGGGTGGCGGCGGTGCAGCTGATGACGGCATCAAACTCGTGCAAATGCTCGGGCAGCTCGGCCAGCGGCATGGTGCGGGCGCGAATTTGTGCGGCCAGCTTCTCGCCACGCGCTGCGGTGCGGTTGGCAATGGCCATGTGCTGGGGGTGGCGGGCGGCAAAGTGGGTGGAGACCAGCTCAATCATCTCGCCCGCGCCGACAAACAGCACGCGGATTTGCGACAGGTCTTCAAACAACTGCCCTGCCAAGCGCACGGCGGCGGCGGCCATGCTGATGCTGTGTGCACCAATCTCGGTGGAGGAGCGTACCTCTTTAGCCACGGCAAAGCTGCGCTGAAAAAGTTGGTGCAAGGTGGTGCCCAGCGCGCCTGCATCCTCGGCAGCGCGTACGGCGTTTTTCATCTGGCCGAGGATTTGTGCCTCGCCCAGCACCATGGAGTCCAGCCCGCTAGCGACACGAAAGGCATGGCGCGCTACCAAGCCATCTTCTAGCAGGTAGGCGTGTGAGCGCAGCTCTTCTATGCCTACGCCGCCCGCTTGTGCCAGCCAGCCCAGGGTGTGCTCTAGCGCTGGTTGGCTGGCGGCGCAATACACCTCGGTGCGGTTGCAGGTAGAGAGGATGGCTGTCTCCACCTCCGGGTGGCGCGTAGCACTGGTCAGCGCTTGTCGCAGCCCCTGTAAAGTGGGTGCGATTTGGTCAAGCGCAAATGCAAAACGGCCCCGCACATCAAGCGGCGCCGTGTTGTGATTGATACCTAAAGCCCATACTGCCATAACCGCACATTATAAAATGCCCCGCAGTTTCAGGTTTAAGCCAGCAACAAAGACTGTTGCTTACAGATGACAAACATGGCAACAAGCGCTTTTTTATGGCACGTGCTTAATTTTTTGGCCCCCGCTGCCAGCGTAGCTCTACTGCTGGCCTTGCTGGCACGCTTGGCCCATGGCCGCCAGCGTTTGCTACTGCCCTGGTTGAGCATGGCCTTGCTCAACGCGATACTGGGCAGCTTGGTGCTGGGCTTTGGCCTGGTGCTGACGGGCCATGATGGCCAACTTGCCACCTACGCTGTTTTAGTCTTGGCCATGGGTAGTTGCCAGTGGCTGTTGGTGCGTAGGGGCTGAATTAAGACATATGTGTGCATCATAGATTCACACCACTAAAATGCTTTGCAAAGGAGGTCACTATGCAAAAATCTGCCAAATTCCTGGCTGCACTTCTAAGCGGCATTGGCGCAATTGCAAGCGTTTTTGCAGTGCCAACATTCCGGCACCGCCCAAACGGCTCCGACCTGCAACGCATGCGCGGCGATGTGGAGCGCGTCGGAGCCAGCATGCAGCAAGTAATCCGTCGTGAATATGAGCACCAAGCAGCCAAAGGTAACGCCTGAAACGCAGCAGCCTGCACAGCAGCAGGCCTCCAACACTGCATCTATTGTTGCGGCTCAGTGATGTGAGCGCTGACTGGAAGGTCACCTTAGGATTCCTCAGCCTCCCTGTTATGGGTGCTTTGTCTAAACTCTTCACTCGTAACCCTCGCAAAAGCTAGTGTTCATCAGGAGTAAGGAGATTGCCGCGTCGCTTCGCTCCTCGCAATGACGAAAAAATCCTATTATTGTGAGGCTATAGCTTGCGATGACCTACTCAGCTTTGGGCTCAGTCTGTTGCGCTTGCCCCTCTTACTATCTAACCAAAAAAATCGCCCGCTGAAACAAGTCCAGCGGGCGATTTTTATTAGCAATCAAGACCAAGGTTTAGGGAGCACTTTACTGCTGACGCCCAGCAATAGCTTTCTCAGCCATCTCTACCAGATTGGTGCCGATTTGTGGCTTCCACTTGGTGTAAACGCTCTTGGTAGCGTCGGCAAAGACTTTGCGCTGCTCGGCAGACAGGTCGGTCACTGTTACGCCCAAGGCTTCCAGTTCTTTGACCAAGGGCTTGCCTTCTTCAACCAAGCCTTTGCGGGCAATGGCGATTTCTTCCTGGCCGGCATCAATCGCGGCCTGGCGCACGATTTCGCGGTCTTCGGGGGTCCAGCTGGCCCAGACTTCTTTGTTCACCACAAAAATCAGTGGGTCGTTCATATAGCCCCAGAGGGTGATATGGCTCTGGCCCACAGATTGCAGCTTGGCTGCCTGGTACACGGCCAGGGGGTTTTCCTGGCCGTCTACCGCTTTGCTAGCCATGGCGGGTTGGGCATCGGCCCAGCTCATTTGCGTGGGGTTGGCACCCAGGGCGGTAAAGGTATCCAGGAATAGGGGGGAGCCGACCACGCGCACTTTCAGACCCTTGAGGTCAGCGGGCTGGGTGATGGCGTGCTTGGAGTTGCTGATTTCGCGGTAGCCGTTCTCGCCCCAGGCCAGGGGTTGTACGCCGGCTTTGTCCAGCGCCTTGAAGATTTCCTTGCCTGCATCGCCTTGCACCACGGCATCCACAGCAGCGTAGTCGGGGAAGAGGAAGGGCAGAGAGAACAGGTTCAGCGCCTTCACCTGGGGCGACCAGTTGATGGTGGAACCCACGGCCATATCAATTACGCCCTGGCGGATGGCGCTGAACTCACGCGTTTGGTCGCCCTGCACCAGCGAGGTGCCGGGGTAGAGCTTGATGTTGATGCGCCCGTCAGTGCGCTCGCGCACCTTGTCAGCCCACAGCTGGCCGCCCTGGCCCCAAGGGAAGGCCGTGCCCAGTACCAGGGACATGCGGTACTCGTCCTTGTACTTGGCGGTTTGGGCTTGGGCAGCAGGCAGGCCCAGGGTAAGCAAAGTGGCAGCGGCGGCGCTGGCAGTCAGAAAAGTGCGTAAACGCATGGCAAAAGTCTCCTTGAGAGGTTAGGTTGAGGGGAAAAATCAATAACCCAGACGCTGGGGCAGCCACAGGGCAATCTGCGGCCATTGCAGCACGATGAGCATGGCGATGGTCATGGCCAGCACCAGCCACAGCACCCAGCGGGTGGTGGCCTCCATGCGCACCTGGGCAATCTTGGCTGACACCATCAGGTTCACGGCCATAGGCGGGGTGAATTGGCCAATGGCCACCGTCAGCACCAGCAGCACGCCAAACCAGACGGGGTCCCATTGGTAGTGCTGCATCAGCGGGTACATCAGCGGCACAAAAATCAGCAGGATGGAGATACCATCCAAAAACATACCCAACAACAACAGCAAGCCCAGCACCAGCAGCAAGATGCCGGTAGAGCCTAGGCCAGAGTTGACGATGGCCTGGGTAATCGGGTCCACCACGCCCAGGGTGGAGAGCGAGAAGGCAAAAATACCCGCCAGCGACACCACAATCAAAATAATGGCCGATAGTTCGCCCGCCTCGCGCAGGATGTCGAACAGGTCACGCAGGCCAATCGTGCGGTGCACCACCATGCCCACAAACAGGCCGTAGAACACGGCCACCACAGCCGCCTCAGTCGGTGTAAACCAGCCTAGGCGCATACCGCCCAGAATCAGCACCGGCGCGGCCAGGCCCCAAATGGCTTCGCGCAGGCTGCGCCAAAACGGGGGGCGGGGTAAGTCGGCCTCTAGCTTGCCCATGCCGTGGCGGCGTGCCAGCCAGACGGCCGGGATAATCAAGGCCACCCCAGCCAATACGCCGGGAAACAGCCCCGCCGCAAACAGCGCAGGCACGGAAGCGCCC
>CAZMMM010000151.1:0-5505 GCA_964567385.1 uncultured Comamonas sp. | reverse complement strand
GTCGTGGTCGTGCGTATCGCCATGGCTATGGCTGGCGCAATGCAGGTGAGGGCGCAGACCGTTGTGCAGATGGCAGCCCTCCCAGTCGTGCGAGTGGCCGGGTAGCCCATATTGCGCGGCTTGCCGGGTATAGGCCATGCCTAGATAGCCATCGCGCCCAATCCACGATAGCCCCAGGCTACCGGTGTCGCTATCGCTAAAGCTGCCGGCCACTTTGCGCCCGCCTTGCCAGCCTGCGCCTACGCGGTAATCCCCGGCGCGGCGGCTTGCGCCTTCCAAGCGCAGCGCCAGCGGCCCCAGGGCAGTAGTTAGCCCCAGGACACCGGCCCGCTCGCGGGCGGCGCTGCTGGCGCTGACTTCGGCCACGCCCTCTACGTTGCTGGCGGGCAGGGCGGTGGGGATTTTGTCGTCCACCACATTCACCACGCCGCCGACTGCGCCGCCATGCACCAGGGCGGCGGGGCCGCGCAGGATTTCTACTTGTCGGGCCAGCAGTGGCTCGCTGGCGACGGCGTGGTCAGGGCTAAGGGTGGAGGCATCGTGCAGCTCCATGCCATTGGCCAGTACGCCTACACGTGGGCCGTCCATGCCGCGAATAATCGGGCGCGATGCCCCCGCGCCAAAGTGGCTGGCTTGAATGCCCGGCTCCCCCGCCAGACTGTCGCCCAGGGTGGCGCTGCGGCGCAGTAACCAATCCTCGCCCTCTAGCACGCTGACAGGGGCGGCCAGCTCAGAGGCGGCCAGGGGCTGGCCTAGGACGGTGACTTCACCCAGGGCGTTATCCCCCGCTGGGGGCGTGGCGGCGTTGTGCGGCTGCGCCTGGGCGCTTGTGGCCGTGGCCGCGCAAAGAGCCGCCGCCAGCGCTAGCGTTTGCAGGCATGGCTGGAGAGGGGAAAGCGGGCGGATTGTGGTGAAAAAATGAAAATCAGGGCGAGAAGGGTTGTGCATCTGTTGCATGTCTGAAACCTATAGACGCGCTGCGCACCGCCCAAGCGGGCCGAGGCAAAAGCCCACGGCCAACGGCTTGCGCTGGCAGCGAAAGGGAAAAAAGAAGGCGTTAAGGTGGCAGTGGTCTGAGAACGTGTGTACGTTCTCAGACCATGCAAGATGCAGGCGGGGCGCGTGCCTCAAACAGGCGCAGGGCAGGGGTGGCGGGCGCAGGGCAGGGCTGCCAAGCGGGTGCGGCCTGGGGGCAGGGTGCAGCACTGGGCGCTGGCACCGCAGCGCCATCGTGGCCGTGGCCAAGTTGCTCTAACGCCCAGCAATCCAAGGCGCTGTGGCCGTCAAATAAGGTGGCTAGCAGGCCGGTGCTAATGCTTGTGCTGCTGGCTGTGGTGGTGTGGGAAAGCTGCCCATGTAAGCTCCCCGCACTGGCAGATGTGGGGTGCAGCACCCCGTGCATACGCTCCAGCGTGGGCGCAAGCACCAGCAGCAGCGCCAACCAGCCCGCGAGCAGGTGTGTGCGCCAAGTGTGGTGGCTGGAACGGGCAGGAAACTGGGGCATGGATGGCAAGCGCGGGGCCGCTTAAGAGGTGCTTTAAAGTACTTTAAGGGCCGTGATTATGGCTTGGTAGCGGGCTGTGGGGCGGTAAAAGGTGATCCAGTCAGGCGGCTACCCGCCTCCAGCCCCTTGGTGGCAAACCAGCCCTGATTCATTTCCAGCACAAAGCGCACTGGCTCCTTGGAGCAGTGCGAGCGCTCATCCAGTGGCTGCATATCAGCCAGATTGACGATGCGGCCATCGTCGGCCACAAAAGCTGCCGTCAGCGGCAATAGGGTGTTCTTCATCCAGAAGCACTGCACCGCAGGCTGGGGGAAGGCAAACAACATGCCCTCGTGGGCAGGCATGCTCTGGCGGTGCATCAGGCCAATCTGGCGCTCGTGGGGGCGGCTGGCTACTTGGGCATCAATACGGAACATGCCGGCGCGTAGCTCCAGGCGGGGCAGCTCAAGCTGGGGCTGGCCCTGGATGCTGGCAGTGGCCGCTTGCGCGTGGGCAGCGGGGGTGAATAAAGGCAGCAGGCTGCCAAGGCCGAAAGCGGCGGAAACAATCAAGGTACGCATGGTTCTCTCAACTCAGGCTCAGACAATGCACGGTCTGATCGGACTGCTGGGCTTGGACAGGCTGGGCAAAAAAACGTTCTAGGGTGACTTTGACGGTGCGAAATGCCAGCTCGTCCCAAGGAATATCGGCGGGGGCAAACAGCCGGGCTTCCATGGTTTCGTGCCCAGGGTTGAATTGCTCGCTGAGCAGGCGGGCGCAATAAAACAAATGCACTTGCCCCACATGCGGCACGCTGATGATGCTGAACAGGCGGCCCATCTCTATGCTGGCCCCGGCCTCTTCATCGGTTTCGCGGGCAGCGCCTTGCTCCAGGGTTTCGCCCAGCTCCATAAAGCCTGCGGGCAGCGTCCATTTGCCCCAGCGCGGCTCGATGTTGCGCTTGCACAGCAGAACGCGCCCGTCTTCGGTCACGGGAATGGTGCCCACGACATTGAGCGGGTTCTGGTAATGAATACGCTGGCAGCTGTCGCAAATGGCGCGGATGCGGGTGTCGCCATCGTCGGGCAGGCCGTGGCGCACAGCGTGGCCGCAGTGGCTGCAGAAGTGTATGGAGGTGGGCAGGCTCATGGTGCAAAAATAAAAAAGCGCGGTGCGCCAAGGCTAGCACAGCGCGCATGGGGAGATTGCAAGTTGCAAGTGTTACAAGGCGTAGGCTCCTTGGTGTCACTTTTCAAGCCAGCCCCATTTTTTTGTGGCGGTAATCTAGCTGTGCGCGGGTAATACCCAGCAAATGGGCTGCCTGGCTGATATTGCCGCCGGTATGGGCAAGGGCGGCCCGTACCAGCGCATCCTCTAGTGCGGGCAGCTGCCCTTGCCCTTGAGCGATGGCCTGCTCGGCCCATTGTGTGGTGCTCATGCTGCTGCCAGCGTCCACCTCAGCCTCATTCATGTCATGGCTGGCCAGTTGGCCCGAGCGTGGGTCTAGACCAAAGTAGCTGGGTGAGGCCAATACATCATCAGCACTAGAGAGGTGGCGTACATCTAGCACTTCCTGCCCTTGCAGCATGATGATGGCGCGTTCCACCACGTTTTCCAGCTCGCGCACATTGCCCGGCCAGTGGTGGTGCATCAAGGCGTGCATAGCGCGTGTGCTGATGCCCTGTGGGTTACGCCCGTGGCGCTGGGCAAAGCGTTGCAGCAATACCGCCACCAGCAAGGGAATATCGCTGCGCCGCTCGCGCAGGGGCGGCACGGCAATCGGAAAGACATTCAGACGAAAGTACAAGTCCTCACGAAACTTGCCTTGCTGCACTGCGTATTTCAGGTTTTCATTGGTTGCCGCTATCAGGCGCACATCGGTAATGATGGTTTGATTGCTGCCCAGGCGCTCCATAGCGCCACTTTGTAGAACGCGCAGCAGTTTGCCTTGTGCCGTCATGCTCAAGGTGGCAATTTCATCCAGGAATAAAGTGCCTTGGTGTGCCGCCTCAAAACGCCCAGGGCGCGAGTGGTTGGCCCCGGAAAATGCACCACGCTCCACACCAAACAGCTCAGACTCCAGCAGTTGCTCAGGGATGGCAGCGCAGTTGACCTCTATGAACTGCGCCTGTGCGCGTTGGCTGCGCCTGTGTACCTCACGTGCCAGCAGGCTTTTGCCAGAGCCGCTTTCACCCAGCAGCAGTACGGTTGCCTGGGTAGGTGCGACACGCTGCACCTTGTGCTCCAACACATGAAAGGCGGTGGATGTACCCACAAATTCTTGCCCCGCCTCCAGCTTGGGCAAGGGGTGAATAGGGGGGCGGGGCTGCTGGCGCTGGTGGCTGCCTGCGGCTGGGTAAACTGCGCTGGCAGCAGGTAGTACAAATCTTCTTGCGCAGCATTGGGCCAGCGCTCTGCGGGCTGGGCAACAATTTTGCAGTGGCTGCTGCCAGTAGCGCGGCATTGCACTTCGCGCACCACAATCAGGCGCTCGGCGCAGCGGCTCAGGTAGCCTGAGCAGTAGCCCACCGCGCCCCAGCACGCTGACTGCTCACCAATACCGTGCTGGGTAACGTGGATTTCATCCTCCAGGGTGTCCTTCCAAATAGCCTCTCCATAGTAGTCATCGCTGCGTAAATCCCCTGTGGCCAAGCCTATCCCTACATGCTCTGGCAGCAAGTAGCCATGCAGGGCATGCATGCGCCCGCCGGTATCTAGCAGCTCCTTCCAGCTGGCTTGCGGCCCCAGGGCGCGGATGGCGCTTTCTGCATCGCGCTGGCCAGCGGCAAAGTACAGGCGGCTCAATAGTTGGCGTGTGGCCTCCAGTCCCAACTGCTCTAGCAAGGCTTGGCGTAGTTGGGCAAAAGTTTCGGCCTGCATCAGCACCAGGCGGCGGTCATCCATCCAGATACGGCCCTCATCAGGGGCAAAGCGCAGGCGCATAGTCAGCTCGTGTAGCTGGGGCTGCTTCATATCAACTACCACACCAGGAACTTCCAAGGCGGTGAAGGCTGAGAACAAAGGGGGTGCAGTCATGGGAGGGTGTTCATGAAATTATGAAGTTGCAGAGATGACAGAGCTTGGGATTTCATGAAATTATGAAGTCATGGAAATTTTCACTATTTCAATGCCAGTCGTGAACCCTGTTTACAGCCTAAAAACCTAGGGTTTTCCATTGGATTTTGCCCATTTTTATCAAGTTGGCACGATTTTCGCATTACAGAGGCTGCTGCTCACCGAATAAATAGAAATCGCTGGGCAGCAGCTTATGAACTATCGTAAAACAGGAGACGAAGATGGCATCTATTGCTAACCTGGGTTATTTGGTATTGGGTGTGAGTGATTTTGCAGCATGGGAGCAGTTTGCCGTGGAAACCATTGGCATGCAACTGGCTGAAAAAAGTGAAAATACCATGCGCCTACGACTGGATAATTATGCCCAGCGTATTATTTTAGAGCAGCATAGTGATGACGATATGCTGGCCGCAGGCTGGGAGCTGGATACAGCCCAAGAGCTGGAAGTATTTGTAGAGGGGTTGCGCCAAAAAGGCATCACTGTTAATTCAGCAGATGCCGTATTGACCGAGCAGCGCAAAGTGGAGCGCTTGTATAGCTGTACCGACCCCAACGGCATCAGGCATGAGTTTTATGTGGGTGCACAGCGCGCCAATATGGGAGATGCTTTTCGCTCGAAAAATCTCAAAGGCCAATTCTCTACTGGCCGCTTGGGCATGGGGCACTTTGTATCTGCCGCCAAGGATGCTCAGGAAACCCGTGATTTTTGTGAGAATGTGCTAGGCATAAAAATCAGTGACTATATCCGTGGTGAGCTGGCCCCTGGTGTTAATCTGGATGTGGCATTTTTTCATGCGCGAACAGGTCGCCATCACTCTATGGCAGCGGTAAAAATCCCCTTCCCTTATCCCAAGCGCATCCACCACATCATGGTAGAGGTTCAGAATATGGATGATGTTGGTCTAGCGTATGACCGCTGTGTGCAGGCAGGCTACACCATCAATATG
>CAZMMM010000150.1:5280-5547 GCA_964567385.1 uncultured Comamonas sp. | reverse complement strand
CTTTCCGGCAATGCAGGCGTGCAAACTGGCTCCTCCTTGATGTACTCAGGCGGAATATCGGCCTCACACGCTGTCAAATTCGCAGCAATTTGACCATCACTTGTGCAAGTGACTGTCACTGTCGATGGCACTCCAGGCACCAGCGGTTGTGCTGGGGGAGTCACCGTCACGGTGACATGGGGCTTGACTGGCGTTGTCTTGGCGCTGGCGTTGTTGTTCGCGCTATTGCTTTCCGTCGTGGATGTACCGACTGCGGCCTGCACTCCC
>CAZMMM010000150.1:0-5270 GCA_964567385.1 uncultured Comamonas sp. | reverse complement strand
GGCCAGTGCACCATTGGGCCAAGTGACCACATTGCCAGTTACCGTGCATTCACTAGGAGTGCAAGCAATGTCCGTCGGATTGCCAGTCAGCGTGACTTGATAAGTGACGCCATCAGCCGATTTCGGGCCGTAGTTTTCAAACTTGACGGGCACGGTGACCGTTTGACCCACTTCCGTTGTCGCAGGTGGCGCAACCGAGACGGTTACGTCGGCCTTGTCTTCAGTGCCACCACTGACCACAACCCGCGTTTGACCGCTGCCTGTGTTGTTGGCGGCGTTGTCTTCAGGGGTAGTGGTGCCAATCTTGGCTGTGATAGGCACTTGCCCTGGGTCTGTGGGTGCTTTGTAAGTCAAAGTCACCGGCACACTTTGGCCAGATTCAAGGCTGTCAGGCAAACCAGTGATGCTGACTTTGCCAGTGCTGGCGTTGTAAGTGCAGACTGCTGGTGTAGCACAGGACACTCCCGTCATGCCTGGGGGCAATTCTGCCTCGTAGGTCACGCCTTCGGCCTTGAGTGGGCCATAGTTGCGATAGGTCAGATTGACCGACACATTCTGCCCAGGCGATGCCAGGTCAGGCGCAATCACCTGCACACCCACATCAGCTACCGTGGCAGCACCCCCTGCATTGGATGAGCCTTGCGCTGTATTGCTGGCGTGGCCTTGCAACTCTGCGCTGGTGGTGCTAATGGCGGTTTCAATCTGAATCGGACCACTGGCTGGTGCCGGGTATTCCAGCGTAATGGCTGGAACCCACTGGGCGGGGCTGAGTGTTTCAGGCAAGCCTGTGATGGTGACCTTGCCAGTGGCTGGGTCATAGTTACAGGTTGCACCGCTGGCGCAGTGAACGCCGCTCAGGCCCGTGGGCAATTGGGCGCTGTACGTCACATCAGAGGCGGTCTGTGTACCGACGTTACCAAACTCAATCACCGCTTGCACAGTAGCACCCGCGGTGACGGTGCTGGGCACGGTCACCTTGGTTGTGACGTCTGCCGAGTCCAGAATGGCAAAAACAGGCAGATCGCCTGGTGGCGTGCTTTTTTGCAGCACGTACAAGTCCATGCCAACCCGGTTACCAAACTGATCATCACCCCAATGACGAGCATAGCGGGCACGGCCATCTGAAGCCTGGCCATAGTTTGCTAAGGAGCTATCTATTCCTGCCAAGGCTTGCAGAGGCTGGGGGGCCTGTTCAACAGTTCCCTTAGCAGCGCCAGTTAGGCTGCCAACCAAGGTGCCATTGCTGGTTTCATAGCCACGATCGTCGTAATAAACCGTGTGACTACCTGCCCCTGCCCCATTGAGCTGGGTCATGATGGGGCCGCCGTAATAGTTTTTTTCCGCATCCAGAAATGGGAAGTGGGCTTCACCAGCGCGGCCAATAATTTCATATTGGTAAGAACCAGAGGCTGGGAAAGGATTGCCTGCATTATCCAGGCCATTCCATACCACCTCATTTACCCCAACCGCTGCCGCCCCCTGCAATACGCGGTTTGCGGGCAGTGCTGGATCCCAGTTGCTACCATTACGACTTAGCACAATCTGATAAGAAGTGACGTCTGTAGCGTTAAATTTAAAAATACCGCCACGCCCCACAAAAGTGCTGCTTCCATTGGTGGCCGGATAAACAAAATTTTCATCCGTAATAACAGGCGCTGGAGGAATCAGGGGAATACCCAAAGCAGTCAGCGTTTCATCCACCTTGTTGGTAGCATCAGAACTTGTAATATCACTAAAAAAGATCGGGTACTCAGGAAGATCCAGAGACACACCGCCTGCCAAACTTGCCAAAGTATCGCTATTTTTACTTTCAACGACATCATGGTACAAAGGCTCGCCATTTGCATCCAAAAAGCCTTTTCTGTTGCCATAAACAACGTACTGGTTGGGGTCCAAACCAGTCATTTCCTGCTTGTAGCGATAACCATCACTTGTGACGTAATAGTGGGATGTATAAATGCGATATGCAGCACCCGACCCACTGGGACTGGTATTATTACCGCCTGTAAACCCCCCATAAGCATAGGTAAACAACCGGTTGGTTAATAGATCACTCTTTTCATCTTGTACCGTGATATCCCAGTAGTTCAATTTCCCAGTCCCAGAAAACAAAACTCCGTGAATTCCATCTTCCTGAACTGTATACACAGCGGGGGTGTAGCCATCAGTAGCATAAGGCCCTGCCAGCTCCTGGGTGCGATTAGTGACCCGACCAGCAGAAGCACTATGGCTTACCGTAGCAGTTACCCCGTCCGAAGGATTTTCAGCCCCTTTAGGTCCAAAATTAGTCCCTGGCCGATAAATCGTGGTTGTGGTTGTGGTTGTGGTTGTACCAGTACCATCACGCGCAAGAAGAATTTTCTCGCCCTTTTTTGCATAAACATACAAAAAAGTACGCGCTTTGATTTTGCCCGCGTAAGTACTAGTAGCAAAGTTCATGGGTGAACGGCCAGCATAGCCATTGGCAGTGTTATGCTCGGCTTCACCAGAGAAATAGCCCAGCGGATGCAAGCTGGCGCTACCTTCAGCCTGCACAGTACCCACCCCCAGCAGCGAGATTGCTGCCAGAACCAGGGCACTGCCCTTTAATGATGGCCTGCGCCGCACCCCGCCCGTGGGCGGCGTACTGCCCGGTGCTGCGCTGGGGGTTGCGGCCCCCATCAGCAGCTGCTGCGCGGTGGTGCGCAGCCCGTGCAAAGCATGTTTGATTTGCATAGTGCAATCCTTTAGCTTTTCAGTTGAAAAAACTACTGCTGCTGTTGGGGCCATGCCTTAGTAGCTGCGGAACTATTTGGGGGGCTACCGCATCTATGGCTAAGTGCCCGCCTCCCGTTAGATGCAGACAACACAAGCTATAGGGTCGATAGATTTCCCCACAGTTGCGCAATATACCCTTTGGCAGGGGGAAAATAGCCGTCATATCGCAGTTGCTTGGTGAGCAATTGTTGTTTTTCAAGCTATTTTTCACACTACTTAACACTTGCCGCCAGATTTGGGAGCTTGCCGCGTCGCTGCGCTCCTCGCAATGACGGGGGGTAAAGGCTGCACTCCTCGCAATAACGGAGGGGCGGCAGGCACAAAAAAACCGCCCACGCATAGAGCGCCGGGCGGTTGCTGTGTGTGCAGCAAAGGTGGCTTACTTGATTTTGGCCTCTTTGTACTCAACGTGTTTGCGTGCCTTGGGGTCGAACTTCATGATCGACATTTTTTCAGGCATGGTTTTTTTGTTTTTGGTGGTGGTGTAGAAGTGTCCGGTGTCTGCAGTAGAGACCAGCTTGATTTTTTCGCGTCCGCCTTTGGTGGCCATGATGCTTCTCCTTTAGTTACGGATATTACGCTTGACCACGGGCACGCATGTCGGCCAGTACGGCGTCGATGCCGTTTTTGTCAATCAGGCGCAGGGCGGCGCTCGATACGCGCAGGCGCACCCAGCGGTTTTCACTTTCAACCCAAAAGCGCTTGTACTGCAGGTTGGGCAGGAAGCGGCGTTTGGTTTTGATGTTGGAGTGGGATACTTTATGCCCCACTGCGGGCTTTTTGCCCGTTACTTCACATACGCGTGCCATGTGGACACTCCGATTCTGTTGTCACAGCTGCCAGCACTGGTTGCCAGCAGCCTCACCTCGCCAAATAAAGGGTGGCGGTAACCCCGCATGCAAAATGCAGCAAACCGCGTATTGTAAGGGTTTTTTGGGGTTGGTGCTGGTTTAGGCATGCAGGGCAAGCTCTACCTTGCGCCCAGCACGGGCAGCCAGGGTAATGAGCATGTCTAGGCTGAACTTGTCCCACTTACCGCGCACCAGGTCAGACACGCGGGACTGGGCTATGCCAAAGCGCTGCGCGGCTTGCACCTGCGTCCAACCTTCTTCCTGCACCAGCAGGCGCAGGCGGCCCATCAGGTCAGCACGCAGGGCCAGCACAGCGGCCTCGCCCTCAGAGTAGCCCAGATCAATAAACACATTGCCGCTGCTGGGGTGAATGGTGTCTTTGGCTGCTTCTTGCATGGCTCAATCTCCTATTTGCTTGTAGCGGCTGGCCGCTACACGCTGCCAGCGGGTCGCCCCACTTTGCACCTTGCGGTGATTTGATCGGGCGTGTGTACGCGGGCATATTCGCCGCGCTGGGCTTGTTCTACTGAGCGCAGCAGCGCCTCTTCAAAGGCTTGCACCTCGGCATCGGGGTGGGGCTTGAGCTTGTTGTCATACATCGTATTTCTCCTTGAGCCGGTTGAGCACCTCGGCGCGTATGTTATCGAACTTGGCTTTGGCGTACACCAGCACCAATACCGCTTCGCATGGCCTTACCTGTGGTGGGTTGCCGCTTGCATTAATACCTTGGTGGCCCATTGGTTGAGGCTGGCCCCGGCGGCCTCAGCCGCTGTGGGTGCGTAGCCAATCGCGCAGGGCAATTCATCCAAGTCTGCCTTGATGCCCTTCCCTGCCCCCTTTCTTTAGCAAGGAGAGGGTGTCAAAGATGGCTCCCACATGCCTTGGCGTTCGTGCAGAACAATGGTTTGCTGCATGGCGCGTTCTATGGCATTGGCGCTTTGGATGGCGGCGCTTACGGGTGTGTCCCCCTTGGCGTGTGCCAGGTACACTAGGCGCAGTAGCTTTTCAGCGGTTTTGGGTGCGCCTTCGCCCTTTTCCCAACGCGCCACGGTTTGCGCGTCAACACCCAGCACGGCGCTTAGGCTGGCTTGGGACATTTTCAGGCCCGCCGTGCGCAGGTAGCGCAGTTCAGCGCCGCTAAGGGCGCTTTCTTTGCCCGCCAGAGCGGTGCAGATGGCACGTTCCAAGCCTTCACCATCGGTGAATGAAATGGCTTCACCATGTGCGGTCTGCTGCACGGTGTAGCCGTTGATTAAGTAAACATCTTTCAGGCCGCCAAAGGTGTAGTGAAACATTAGATTCCCTCCAGTTCGTACACGGTAATTACCACCAAGTCAGGTGCGGGGTATTGCACGGCGACACAGACAATCCAGTTTTCACCACAAACGCAGCGCTGCATTTTGCAAATAACCTCATCAGCATGGGCGTTGGATGGCTCTGGGATGCCCGTCAATACGCCTGATTGCAGCACTTCATAAACAATGGCTAGTGTGGCAAAACGCTGGTGCATTCGCTCTTGCGCATGCCGGGTCAGAAATACGCGGGCGGTATCCAGAGCGCTGGTTCTGATATGGCGTTGCAGTTGGTGTATGGACGGCGGCATGGTTTTAATTCTATCATTTTGATAGATTGAAGCCTGGGCCGCCGCACATGTGCCATAGA